>BNTO01000318.1 GCA_025996655.1 Alphaproteobacteria bacterium | reverse complement strand
GGGGAGATAATGGTAGATGCCGGATATACCCTCGGAAAAGAAATGTCGCTCACACTCAAAAAGGGAACCAAAATGGAATCCGAAGAGACGTTGTCGCTCAAGGCGTTAAAAGGAACGGGAGTTTTGAAGCAAAACGGAAGCCTTGCCCAATGGACGACCGAAGGGGAAACGGTTCTTGAAACGCCTATCGAAGGGGGACGCTTAGAAGTGGGCGCCGCGCTGTCTAAGACGGCGGCAGTAACGTTGCTTTCTCAAAATTCTCTTGATCTTTTGTCTGTTTTGAAGAATGTGACGGTGGTTGTTCCTCCTTTGGCCACCATTGGACAAAACGTCGCGTTCCTCGTTGAGGGAACCCTTGACCTCAAAACGGAAGTTCAAAACCTCACAACGCTGTCCGGGGGAGGAAGAATCGTAAGCACGGGGAAACTTTCCTTTGATTTCCTGGGCACGCAAGGCCTGAATTTGACGACGTCTTTAACGGCGTCCACCCTTGCATGGAAAGGGACGTCTGTGTTGAGAATGCAAAAAGCGGTCCAAGCCGACGTGTTTGAAATCCTGCAAGGGCGCGTTTTGTCGGCAGACAAACTCCGCGACGTCGCGCAGATTCATGTCCTTGAGGGTGCTCAACTCCAGGGATTTGGCTTGCTGCAAGAGGTGACTTTGAGAGGGACTTTGAGTGCGCTAGGAGCCGAAGCGCAGAAAAAGATGGGAGAATACCCGTGGGATGCCTTCCAAATTCAAAAACTCATCATAGAAGAAGCCGAAGGTTTGGAACATCAGGCACGGTTAGAATCAGTGATAGAAGAAGGCGGACAGAGCTGTTTGAAAGTGGTCCACGTGGAAGGACTAGGGCATGCGCAGATCAACGTCCAAATTTCCGAACAAGCTCGTCGGACGGAAGATATTGTGCTCTTAGAATCCAAAGAACCCCTTCCAAGTTTTGAAGACGGCTTTACGCCAACGCTGTCCGGAGCGCCGGAGTCTTCTAGCCTTACCTTCGA
>BNTO01000317.1 GCA_025996655.1 Alphaproteobacteria bacterium | reverse complement strand
CTTTTCGCGTAATGTTCCAATACCCTCTTTCTAAAATCTGTACTGTAAGCCAAATTAAAACCGTTAACAAAAATCACTAATAGGGTTTACATTTTTTTTGCAAATTTTTCAAGCCGCTTAGCTATAATGATGATTTTAAGCAGCGAGTTCTGGAAATCGTCAAAGAAAAATATCACGACTTTGGTCCAACTTTCGCTGTAGAAAAACTCAAAGAATGCGAGGGGTTCGTCGTCCATCACGAGACTTTGCGCCAATGGATGATAGAAGCAGGTTTGTGGTGGGAAAGAACGAGGAAAACGTCCCTTGTTCCTCAAACAAGAACAAGACGTTCACGCTTGGGTGATCTCGCTCAGAGTGACGGATCACCCCATGATGGGTTCGAAGGAAGAGCTCCGAAGTGTTGCCTTTTCGTTTTGATTGGGGATTGGTTAGGAGTAATCCAACTGGTCCGCGTCGATTTGTTGGAAAAACAAATTTAGAAGCGGCCAAGGCTGGAATAACCCCGGAAATGGCTGATGGCTCAATAATAAATCTTCACCATGTTGGGCAGCATGGGCATGGACCATTAGCTGAAGTAACAACTCTTATACACAACAGAAGTAATAAAAAAATGTTTGATACTATACATGGTCAATTTTCTGGAAAATCCGATCCTAATTGTCCTGTAATACATGATCGTACTTGGGACACGGACAGAATTTCTTACTGGATTGGAAGGAGTGGAGATGTTACAAAGAAATAGAATTGACTCTCTAGTACAAAGGGCTTTTAATTCTTGTTCTGAAACAAATGTCTTGACTAAAAGCGATATAAGATTTGTAGAAAAAATAGACCTCCTGTGAAAGGTGCAAAAAGGGCAAAGATTTGATAAAAAGGCTTAGGAATTGTTACCAAACAAAGTGGACGTGTCACCTTCCTATAGGTAAAAGGACATAGTTTCCTTCACCATGAAAATCATCACGGCATATATTAACGGCTTCGCGTTCGCTATCGGTGACCTTGC
>BNTO01000316.1 GCA_025996655.1 Alphaproteobacteria bacterium | reverse complement strand
CCGTGTGTTTGTTTGCCAAACACTCAATCCCTTTGGGTATCCAGCGAAAGATCGCAGCGGTCGCTTGGACGTTTCAGAACCCGCGCATCTCGGCAATCTTTTAAAGAAAATCAGGAGGACAGCATGACCGAATTACAACTTGGAAACGTTATTGATTTTAATGACGTCGTTACGCGACAAACGGATCTGATCCCGGAAGGGACCATCGTGAAAGTGAGAATGTCCATCCGTCATGGCGGTTATGGGCAGGATGGAATACTTACAAAATCAAGAAAAACGGGAACTTTGTATTGTGATGCGATGTTGATTGTTAGTGAAGGCATTTTTGTTACGCGCAAAATATTTGAAAGATTGGGCGTTCAAGACCCAGATCCTTACAACAAGTGGGTTCAAAAAAGTTTGCAACGCCTTCGTTCGATTTTGGAGTCGACTCATAACATCATGCCGACAGACACATCGGAACACGCCAAAGAAAAACGCAGAATCAAAAGCTATGCAGACTTTAATGGCTTGGAATTTTTGATCAAAGTTGGCATTGAAAAACCACAAAATCCGCAATACAAAACAGAAAATTGTGTTCTTGGAATTGTCACCCCCGATTGGAAAGAGTACACAGAGTACTCTGCACAAATAGATTCTCCACCAAAAACACAATTTCAAGGAAATCCGTACAAACCTTTCGATGAAAAAGTAAGCGGACCCTTTTAACTAGGAGAAAAAAATGTGCAAGAAAATAGGCCGGGGAAGCCCGGGGTTGGCGGAGCTGCATCTGAAAAATGCGAAGCCTCCTTAACGAACTTTGGGATGAGTTTTACAAGCAACAAAACAAGAAAAACTAACCCTTTAGGAGATTAAAAATGAATAACAAAACAAGCCAGGTGATCCTGGCATCGGGAGAGCTGTACCCAAAATCCAGCCTCCAACCTGGGATGATGCTTTTCGGAGCGGATTCCAAACATCATGAGCTCAAAGGCGTTGAATCCCGCATGGTTCCAGCCTTTGAG
>BNTO01000315.1 GCA_025996655.1 Alphaproteobacteria bacterium | reverse complement strand
CCAACATAACTGCTCCCATCGGCGTATGTCTCTTTGCCTTTTCCTTCCCTTCTACCACCGACCCATTCTCCCTCATATCTTCTCCCATCGGCGTATGTTATTACGCCCTTTCCTTCCCTTATTCCGTTGACAAAGTGGCCGACGTAATACGCTCCCGGTCCCCAGTATTCGATCCCAAAGCCGTGACTGTTCCCCCACTCGTTCTTCTGGCCGAAATACCGCTGCTTGCCCTCGAAGACTTTAACGATCTCCTTAACTTCCTCCTTCAGCGCGGCCACATGGGAGTTCCTAATTTCCTCCGAAAGAGATGTTCCGGCCCTTGAATCGGGCTCTTTTTCGGCCTCCTGAAAGGCCAAATCCACTAGAGCGTCCTTTTCCTGAGAGGTCAACGTGGCGCCTCTTCGTGCTAGGTTGCGGCCAATAATGATCTTCGCTCTCAAACAATTCCTTTTTCTCTCTTTCCTCGCTTCCGGAGTAAGCTCCACCTGTTCTCCCCCCAGTTCCAGACATTCAATATCGCGAATGAGATCTGCTACGGTGCCTTCTCGCTTCTGGGTGTCTTCGTCTGTTTCTTCCTTAAATTCTCCGGCCTCGAGCATGTCGAGCAAGGTATCGAGAAGAACCAGCGGGATAAGAACGCTGATCTCTTGTTTGCCTTCTGAGTCGACAAGGGGCTGAGATTGTTGCGGTCTTTGTTTTTCCCTCGCCTCTTCAACCGCGGCATAATAATTCTCCCTTGTCGCTGGCATGTTATCTGGGACAATCATCTTCTTGAGGACCTCTTCGCCCACGACTTTGAAGTTTCCGCGGTCCGAAAGATAAGCTTCCGCGTCGACGCTTAAGCTCGGGATTGCCCACGCTCCAGGACTCAGGCCCCCAAGAACAAGGCCGAAAAGAGCGAAGAAAAAAGAGGAACGTATTTTCATGAAAATTGCTAGTGAACTCCTCCGCAATTTCATTGTAGCGAAGTTTTTCTCTGTTTTCAAGTTTTTTAAAAAAGCCTG
>BNTO01000314.1 GCA_025996655.1 Alphaproteobacteria bacterium | reverse complement strand
CGGGCGGCGTTCCGGGCGGCGTTCCGGGCGGCGTTTCGGAAGCGGCCAGGCAAAGCGTCGTGGCTTCAAGGTCTTCCAGCGCGTCGGCCCCGCTTCTTATAAGGTGTGGGAGGTTTTGCAAAAACGCCCAAACTGCCTGCTTTTCCGCATCGTTCTTGTGGGAATCCCACAGCTGCAGTGCGGCGCGGAGCGTCTTAAAAAAGGGCGTTTGCGTTTGCACAACGTTCGCGGCGTGTTGCGCTAGGGCAAAGGAGTCGCACGAAACGCAGAGGGAGGGGGACGCCAGAAGTTCCCCCAGCGAGCGGGCGGCGTGCATAAGCGCGTCATACAGCCCGTCGAGCGGGAATCCGGCAAAAGGATAGTGGCGGCTTTGCTGCTGGACCGCCGCACAAAAATGAGGCGCAAAAAGGGCGCAGCGCTCCAGAAGCGTTGCAACGCGTTGATCGGCCACCGCACGAAGGACGCAAGGTGCAAGATCTTGGGGCAGCGTCACGTCCAAAGTTTCCGGTTCCAAATTTTGCCCCGAAGCAAGAGCCAGCGCCGCGTTCAGGCCGTCGAGCGCCTCGGCGTAAGCGTTCGTGGTCTGCGTGGCGCAGGCCGAAACAGGGGCGTTCCGCGGAAACGCTTCGAGCGCAGCAAGGACGGTGGGGAACGCTTCGGCACGCCTCGGTTGATCAAAAAAGCCGGCGAGCAACGCGTCCGTCTGTGTAAGTGCGCCAAGGAGTCGTTTCGGTTGAGCGGTATCCTCGCAATCTTGGCAGCGCGCCTCCAACAGGAGTCCCTCTTGCATGAGGGCGTGGAGGGCCTGGCCCAGCGGCAGCAACGCCGGAGGAAGGGTGGCGAGGGCGTCTTCGAGGAGCGCGTCACAATCGGCCAGGAACACAGGCGGCGTCTCGGCTTCGAGGAGGCGGGGTTGGAGAATCGTGAGCAATTCTTGCAGGGCGGCGGCGGTATCTTGCAGAAACAACGCGTCAAACTCTTGCGGTGGGCGCACGTCTTCGGCCCAAACG
>BNTO01000313.1 GCA_025996655.1 Alphaproteobacteria bacterium | reverse complement strand
GAGGAATAAAAAAAGGAAAGGGAATTAGAACGTACCGTAACGGCGACTTTTTCGAGGGTACGTACACAGATGGCAAAAAAAAGGGCGAGGGCACCTTGACTACGAAAAATGGCTGCGTATACAGAGGAATCTGGAAGGATAACTATGGATCGGGATATATTGTGTATTCGAAAAAGAAGACCGACTGGGAATCGTACACGGGGGAGTGGGAAAACAGAAAGTTTGTGGGGATAGGTAAATTGGTCTATAGGAACGGGGACACGTTTCAAGGATTTTTCGTAAACGGGACTCGCGAAGGTTACGGGATATTGACAACCGCTACGCACTCCTACAAAGGCAACTGGGCCAATGACTTGCAGCATGGCATCGGTAAAGAGATCTGGAACAACCCACCCGACACGGACGTAAAAGAATACGACGGTAATTGGGTTAAAGGACAAAAGGAGGGTTACGGCGTGGCAGATCACGCCGATGGGTACAGATATGAAGGCGAATTTAAAGGCGGCCATGAAGAGGGGAACGGAACGCTGTTTACGCCAGAAGGAGAAATAAGATATAGAGGTCAGTGGATGAAAGGACACATGGAAGGAAAAGGCGTCTACAGACTTTCAAACGGAAGCGTATACGAAGGACACTTTAAGGACGATAATTTCGACGGGGAGGGCGAAATGACATGGCCTGAAAGCGAGAAATCAGGGAAAAAGCATTACACAGGGTCCTGGGTGGCAGACGAGATGAACGGGACCGGCACACTGATTTTCTTCGACGGAAGTAAATACACAGGGGACTTTTTAAAAGCCAAAATGCACGGGAAGGGCGACATGACATAGCCTGAAAGCGGGAAGTAAGGCGGAAAGCATTACAAAGAGAACTGGGTGGAAGACAAAATGTACGCAAACGGCACCCGGACCACCTCCGATGGCAACACTTACACTGATAACTTTGTAAAACACAAAATGCAGAGAAAATGCTACTTGGTATACACGGATGGCAGAACGTACGCCGGAGACTTTAA
>BNTO01000312.1 GCA_025996655.1 Alphaproteobacteria bacterium | reverse complement strand
TTGCGCCGCCCTGAAGATGTTTCGTCTTTTTTGGATGGCGACCAAAACGCGCTTTATGAGCTTATTTGGAAGCGCGCGTTGGCGTCTCAGATGGAAAGCGCCGTTTTTGACCAAGTCACGGCGGATATTGCGGATTCTTCGGGGAAAAATGTTTTTCACGCCGTAGGAACAACGCAAATTTTTGACGGCTTCCTGCGGCTTTATCAAGAAGGAAAGGATGAAGGCGAGGAAGACGAAGAAACGTCCCGTTTGCCCGTTTTGCAAGAGAGAGATGCGGTCGATCTCATCAAACCCTTAGCGGATCAACATTTTACGCAACAGCCTCCGCGCTTTACCGAAGCCAGCCTTGTCAAGAATTTGGAGGAATTAGGCATTGGGCGCCCGTCCACGTATGCGCCACTCATGCAAGTTTTGCAGGATCGTGAATACGTGACGTTGACAAAACGCCAATTTCACCCGTCCGACCGCGGGCGCCTTGTGACGGCTTTTTTGACAAGTTTTTGCGAAAAATATGTGGAGTACGATTTTACGGCGCACATGGAAGAAGAGCTTGATGATATTGCGAGCGGTACCTTAAAGTGGAAAGCGGTGATGAACACGTTTTGGAAGGATTTTTCCGCGGCGCTGGACCCCATGAAAAGCATCAGCATTATGGATGTCATCGAAAAATTGGAGTCTATTCTGGGTTCTTATTTGTTTAAAACGGAGGAAGAGCGCACGTGTTCAAAATGCCAGGAAGGGCGCATGGGCTTGCGCCTCAGCAAGTTTGGCGCGTTTTTGGGGTGCAACCACTACCCGGAGTGCCAAAATCGCCGGGCGATTACGTTGGAAGAGGGCGCAGCTCCAACGTTTGAACCGGTTGATTTGGGCGTTGACCCTACCGATTCGGCGAAAATTTCGTTGCGCCGCGGGCCTTATGGCTTTTATATTCAGTTTGATTTCCCTGAGAGCGAAGCGGCTCCAGCACCTGTAACACCTAAGTCTGCCGGGAAAGGCAAGAAAAAAACGAAAAAAAATCAAAAC
>BNTO01000311.1 GCA_025996655.1 Alphaproteobacteria bacterium | reverse complement strand
CGGCTTCCTCTTTTTGCGCTTCTAAAGCGGCTTCGGCAGCTTCTTTGGCCTCTTGTAACTTTTGGAGAGACTCCTCTGTTAAGGCTACCAATTCCTGGAGTTTTTCATCCGTCAACTGCGCAATATCAAAGGCCGTAGTTTTGCCCGCAACGGCTTCTAATGCCTTCGCTAAATACGCCAGCTGCTCAGGTTCAGCGGTCTCGGCAAGCTCTTGGAGGCGATTTTGAATCGCGTCGAGCGTTTCTTTAGAAAGGATTGTCATACGGGGTGCTCCACAGGTTTAAAAATTGTTCGAAAGTGTGTCTGTTAAAGTTTTCTTTTAATATTTTTTTGTCCTTTTCTTGATCCGACAAATCGTGATCAATTTTTTCTATCGTTTCTCGAATTCTCATGACATCGTCGCTTGCGATGTTGTCTTTATGAGGCAGCTTAAAGCCCCGTTCCGTTTCGTCCATCGTTACTCTCCTATGTCGCGATCATTCTAAGGCTGCGGACTTTCGGTCGGTACACCACTGAACCGTTCAAAACAATTTTGATCCGCGTCGCGTTGCCCGAAAAATCTTGTAAAACATGCGTGCGTTCGACCCAATTGCTATCGACCTGTGTCCCCTTTGTGAGCGGAACCAGCGTCCAATCCTCCCCTTCTTGAACGTAAACGTTGAGAAAGGACGTACCTGGTGTCATCGCTTCATAGGTTACGGTGATTTTCGTGGCGTCTGTCACAGAAAGGAAGCGCGTGATGTAATCCGCCGTTTCCGACAGCGTCCCTAAAACGGCTTGCAGCCCAGGGTACAAAAGGGGTGTAGCATAAGCTGTCCCCTTCACATGCGCCTTTAACACCAAATTTCCTGAAATTTTTTCGCGTAAAGCCAAAGGCCAGTCTTCCGAAACGTGATGCGTGGTCCCGTTGGCTTCCGTTAAAGAAAAATCCACATCTGTTTGTGATGTCGGCCGTTCCACATTTCCTAAAATCAAAATATCCGTGACATCGGAGGCGCTAAGAGCCGATTCTAAAACGACTGTGGACGAAT
>BNTO01000310.1 GCA_025996655.1 Alphaproteobacteria bacterium | reverse complement strand
ATGTTTTTTTACGCGCATGGATATAAAATCGGATCAAGATTACGATCTTCTTGAAGTTCCAGGATCGAATCCCCCTTTGTATGTTGCTGTCCTTTTGTCTATGCACCACGGGGAAGACGACGAAAATAGTGGTACGAACTATTGGGAATGGACCATCATGATGGACCTTCTCCTCGGGAGCCTTCTTGCTCCTCAAACGGCTCTTTTTGGTTGGTTTGCGGAGTCCTCTCGAAGTACAGGACCCGATGTGGGCAATCAGCTTTTTACATCTGCAAGTGTCCGACATTCGGAATTAGTTGTTGTGATTTCAGATACGTACCTGCCGAAGTTGGAAAGTAAACTTGTAAAAGGGGATCCTATTAAGGAAGTTATCATTCAACATGCCATTCAGCTTGGAGGGTTGCCTATCCCTATTCCCGTTCCTGTACCTATCCAGATCAATATTTTTAGTCATTGTTACATCACTTCAGTTCAACGACATTTAGACTATCTTATCGTCAGCCTAAGAGTTGGAGCCAAAAGAGTTGTCTGTACAGCCTTTGATCAAAAGGGGATGCCTAAAGGTGTTGGGACCTACGAAATCGATTTTCGAACGTACGGCCAGGATGCCTTAGGTTTTTTTTGACAATCCTTTCGCTTTAGAATCATGGTCGCTTTTAGGAATAGTTGATGCGAAAACTGAGACAGTTATCTGATTAGTGTCAGCGCAATTTAGGAATGTCATGTTTCAGGTCCCAAAAAGGATCCTATAACTTTGGTCAAGTTACGGATTTGTTGAGGCAGAAACAGGCCCTGTTGAAACCTAACAGCTCACCCCCCGAAGAAGAGCAAGAATGAGTTTTGCAAAATTTTTGTCGTAAAATCCGATTTTTAAAAGGAGAAAGTACGAAAAAGTTTCCTTTTTGACCTTTATCTTCCCTTTTTGTCAGCGTCATTCCTCTTTTCCCACAGATCTCTGCTGTTTTAACATCTGTATTCCTGTTTCAGTACAACCATCCTCTTGACGTTAAACACGAACGATGGCATGAATCCCGTT
>BNTO01000309.1 GCA_025996655.1 Alphaproteobacteria bacterium | reverse complement strand
ACTTGGGGAAAAGATTGAAGGCGATAAAAGGGTTTACCCCCGTAGAATTTGTTGCTAAAAAGATGGGGAAAGAGTCGACGGAGTTTGCTCAAGAATTATACAACAAAAATTTGGGACTAGACAAATACCAACCCATTCTGCAGCTGTTCTAGCTGTCGTTCCCGCAACAAAAAACTCCATTAATTTTAGCTGTCCTTTTTTGCTCAATTTGCAAGATTTTACGTCCATACGCGCACCTTAACATACAAAGGTTGGTGTCAGCCCCAAAGAAAAAGTCATGCCCGATTCCATCGTTTATACGGACAATTTTAAAGCTTATCATGCTTTAGATGTATCAGAATTTAAGCATTATAGGATGAATCATGCACAATTATTTGCAGATAAATACAATCCTATCAAGGAAATGGAAAACTTTTGGAACCAGGCCAAAAGGCATTTAAGGAAATTCAAGGATATTCCTAAGGAGTATTTTTACTTGTTTCAAAAGAGTGTGAGGGACGGTTCAATGTCGGCAATCCAAAGATACTTTTAAAGGATTAAAAAAAGCTTCTAAGAGAGTTATATTGAGGGTCTCAGGTGTCAGCCCCTTCTTTAAAGACAATAAAGCTTCCTCCAGCGTAAAATTGCAAACTTTCGCTCCTTGAAGCCTAGACTTCTCTCTGAAAATTTCTCACACTTTATTTCAGCATCCTTTTAGCCTAGACTGGGCCTTCTCTTGTCTGCTCATTTTTTTTCGCCCCACTATCGCTTTGATACAGCCGAGAATATCCCCGACGTCTTTGCTGACGTTCCCTTTTTGCGTCCTCCCGTTCCCTCAACAAAAGATGGTCTTATGGTAAGCGTCAAAAGTCCGTTGGGAGACGACCTTCTTTTCGATGCCTTCATAGGAACAGAAGCCATTTCAGAGTTGTTTGAATATAGCTAAGCGGCTTGAAAAATTTGCAAAAAAAATGTAAACCCTATTAGTGATTTTTGTTAACGGTTTTAATTTGGCTTACAGTACAGATTTTAGAAAGAGGGTATTGGAACATTACGCGAAAA
>BNTO01000308.1 GCA_025996655.1 Alphaproteobacteria bacterium | reverse complement strand
AGCGGATTTCGTATAAAGACCCAAAGAAGAAAAAATTTGGGCTACACTGAAAGAAAGGGGAAAAACGAACGGAACAGTTCCACTTTTTATGAATGATGAAAAAAAACTGACGGAACGCTCTTTAGAAATTTTTCGGGAACTTGTAGATGCCTACATTGAAACGCACGAAGCCGTAGGGTCGCGGCTTTTGTCGAAGCGCTCTCAGTTTTCGCTTTCGTCAGCAACCATCCGAAATGTTATGGCGGATTTAGAAGATTCTGGCCTTCTGTACGCCCCGCACACGTCCGCCGGCCGCATCCCTACCGAAGCCGGCTTTCAAGTTTTCGTCAAGGGTTTATTGGAAAGCTCCGACTTCAATAACGTTGAGGAGATCGCCGCCTTTAAAGCGCTGGAAGAGCATTCTCAAGAGGGGTTAAAGGCGCTTCTGGAGCAAGCTACAGCGCTCCTGTCGGAATTGTCGAGTTATGCGGGCATTGTTTTTACGCCGCGCCACAATCCCCTTTTAAAATGTATTGAATTTGTGACGCTCAATCCCCACCAGTTGCTGGTTATTCTTATTTCTCAGTCAGGGCACATTGAAAACAGAATTATTCCCTCAAAAAAAGAATTGAGTGCCGAACAATTGGCGTCGCTTTCGCGTTATTTGTCCGAGTGCATGGAAGGAAAAACCTTGGACGAGGCCTTAAAGGCCATTCAAAAAGAAATGTCTCTGCAAAAAAATCGCTTTAGCGCATTCGCCACCAACATGGTCCAAAAAAGCCTTGAAGCGCTTCAAGAAAAGGACGATGATGCGCACACGACCCTCATCCTCAAGGGCCACTCAAACTTGCTCGATCATGTCGACCAAATTGAAGAGCTTGAGAAAATTCGCCATCTTTTTGACGCTATTGAAACAAAAAAAACGATGATTTCTCTTTTGGACTCCACAAGCAAGGCAGAGGGCGTCCAGGTTTTTATTGGGGCCGAAAATCAATATTTTGATGTTTCGGGCTGTTCGCTGATTGCGTCGCCCTATAAATCCCCCGACAATAAAATCATCGGAGCCCTTGGC
>BNTO01000307.1 GCA_025996655.1 Alphaproteobacteria bacterium | reverse complement strand
AGGAGCATTTTTACTTGTTTCTAAAAGAGTGTGAGGGACGGCTCAACGTCGGCAATCCAAAGATGCTTTTAAAGGATTTAAAAAAGCTTCTAAGAGAGTTATAGAGAGGATCTCAGGTGTCAGCCCCAAAATTAAAAGAGATGGGGTGGGAATGATGTTGTCTGTAAAACGTTTTTTCAAAAAGAATTGTTTTTCTCAAAAGCTAGATTGTCCTGTAGCTTTTGGATACAAATGTGCATGGCTAGCATTTCCAACGGAGCAAACGGCTGAAGTTGTTAAAGCCGTTGAATTTAAACAGATGAGTAAGGCAAATTGGCAGACAGGGATAGATGCCGCTTACGGCTATGAATCAAAAATTGCCTTTGTTACCCCACCCGTCCAGGGCTGGACATTTGTGGTTGGCACAATATTGTCCCATTTCTTTTGTGTTTATGATAAGGACAGCATTGAGGTTTTTCTAAAGCAAAAGATTACCGCTATATTGGAATGGGAATGAAAAACGTAGAGGCCAGCCAACCGGATCAAGTTGCCCTTTAACAAAACGGCTCTTCTAGAATTCTAAAATTTATACCCAAGCGTACAACCCATAGAATAGTCTCTGAACTTGAGTTTCTCCTCGCCTTTCCCAGGTGCTTGTTTCGTAATTACAGGTGCAGCGTTCCCTTCTTTTTCAGATACGTAGCATCCATTATGCTCAAAAGAAGATTTACTTCCAAACATAGCTTTGCCCTCACCGCTCAAGAAGATATGAGAAGTTACAAAAACCCTAAACCCTAATCCAACAGAACTACAAAGGACGGTATTTAACTTCGGTTTAATCCTAGAAAACGAAACACCATCAATGGTCTTTTCTTCGTTTTTTGCATAGAAAGTTTCAACGATCGTCACAGGTGGGATAGCGTTGTTTGTTTTTTTTCCTATCATAACGCTTTGCAGTTCGATTTTCCCACAAAATTGCTCGATATGATTTTACTGTTTGAATGCAATCGTTCCCCGTCATTTATGGAAGAATCTTATTGCAGAATTTCTGTGAATACCAACCCATTCTCCAGCTGTTCTAGC
>BNTO01000306.1 GCA_025996655.1 Alphaproteobacteria bacterium | reverse complement strand
AAAGTGACCGTGCTCAGGCCGGATCGGACGAGAACGCAATACACGGCGACGAAAGCTACGAAACAAGCTCCATAATCCACTGGGGACTTAATGAAAAAGAGGCTAGAAACAGCTCAGGAACTGCGGCTCAAGCCGATTCCTCTGGGGGGCATACTGAAAAGAATCCTTCTTTGACGAAAGACCACGAAAGTCACTCTTCTTCCTCTGGGAGGAACCACGAAAGCCACCATTCTTCCCCGAGGACGAACCATGGGCCGGGTGCAAAGAGCCACGGAAAAAAACGATCAGACGCTGGTGCGGGTGCCGCCGAGATCGTTGTCCTTCCGGAACTTACTGGTGACCTCAACGTCGTTCCTCCTATCACAAAATACAAAGATTGGAACTATACAGGGGACGTCGACAGTCACGGCAAGCCTCATGGAAAGGGTGAAGGAGAGCGAAACGGACGGAGATACAAAGGAGACTGGGTCCACGGTAAGAAGGAAGGAAAAGGTGTCGAGATACACCCGAATGGATGGGAATACAATGGGGAATGGAAAGCGGGCTACCGTGAAGGACGCGGTGTCTGCAAATACGCACGCGGCGAAGTATACGACGGGGAATGGAAAGGGAACAGAAAAGAGGGAACTGGCACTTATACGGACCTATCCGGAGGTAGATACGTTGGGGGCTGGAAGAACGGAAAAAGGGAAGGACGCGGCGTCAACACATACGGGAATGGAGACGTATACGACGGGGAATGGAAAGCGGACGAACGTGAAGGACGCGGTTTCTTACGCTTAGCAAACGGAGAGACATACGACGGGAAATGGAAAGGGGGCGGAAGAGAGGGAAATGGCACTAATACGTGGCCATCCGGAGAGAGATACGTTGGGGACTGGAAGAACGGAAAAAGGGAAGGACTCGGCGTCGTCACATACCAGAATGGAGACGTATACGAAGGGCGGAAGGCGCGGCGGCGGAAGGAGTGGCAGCGGAAGAGGGGAGGGCGGTTGCGGCGGCCGCGGAAAAGGAGGCGCCTCCGCTTGACCTCACCGCGTTTATTTTTGAGGGATCCGTGAAAAT
>BNTO01000305.1 GCA_025996655.1 Alphaproteobacteria bacterium | reverse complement strand
AAGAGCTTGTTCAGCTGCTACTTAAGACTGTTCCTAAATCTTCTAGCAACAAAATATCTGGAGTTTTGTGCGATCCCGAAGGGCGGTTTCGTCTCAAGGTTCTTATTACGGCGGTTCCTGAGTCCGGAAAAGCCAACAAAAGCCTCCTAACCCTTTTAGCTAAAGAATTTAGAATTGCAAAAACATCCTTTGAAATCACACAAGGGGCTACATCTTCCATGAAAACGCTTTCTATTAAAATTCAAGACGAAAAACAAATCAGCAAACTTCAAGAAATTATTCAACATTATCTGAAAGAAAATAGTTAAGGTTAAATTCGTGTAGAGGAAAATTCTCAAGTCCTTTAGCGTTTTAGGGAACCATTTTTCTGTTTTTTGGAGGCGGGAACAGGATCGTAACCCCAGTTTTTCCCGACTGTTTTTTCAAACGGCCCGCGGCTTGGACGGCAGCGCACCATTCTTTTGAAGGCGAGTTTCATTCCCTCTTTCAGCCCAAAGGCCTCAATAACCTTCAACGTATAATGAGAGCACGTAGGTTGAAAACGACAACGCCTTAAAAAAGGGGAAGTTATCCCTTGATAAACGCGAATGAGAAAAAGAATAAGTTTTTTTATCATGAGTTTCTCCTACCGTGTTGTTGCATTTTTTGAAAAACAAGCGGAAGAGCCTGTTGAAGATCGTCACAAAGGGCGCTCCAGGGGCCTTCCACGGTCTTTTTTGTTGCAATAAAGACAAAGGCCACACCGTTTTTGGCGCGGCCCTTTTCGTTTTCAGGGAATGTTTGTAAGGATCTTTTGGAAAGAGACCCCGCAGGTAAACCTGCCGCTAGGACGGATGCGAATTTTTCGAGTCGCTGCTCTAATGTTGCGGAAATCCAGGCCCTAAGGCGTCGCTTGGCAAAGTTTCGTTTGACGGCATTTCCCACTTTTTTGCTGGCGGTTATGCCAAAAAAAATGGGGGGGAGAGGCGGGGAACCTGCACTCTCTTGTGCGTTGCCTTGGGGTGGGGCACTTCGGTCTCCTACATGGACAATCGCCATTTGCACAGAAACAGACGGCATGCGCACAAAGACCCCCTTTTCGTA
>BNTO01000304.1 GCA_025996655.1 Alphaproteobacteria bacterium | reverse complement strand
CCTCTTTCTTCCCCCGTATTCGCCGGATTTCAACCCACTTGAACATTTTTGGGCTCATTTGAAGAGAAGAATAAGGGGGATATCAGCAGATTTTAAAACATTGGAGGAAACAGTGGAAGGGTGCTTCCAAAACCCAAGTATTCAGTGAAGCGATTTTTAATTATCTTTACTATAACCCGCTTTGCAAGCGGGACAGAATACCACCGGCCTTTAGCCGGTGGTTGTTTATCTTCCCTTTTTGTCAGCGTCATTCCTCTTTTCCAACAGATCTCTACTGTTTTAAAACCCGTATTCCTGTTTCAGCACGATCCTCCTCTTGACGTTAAACACGAACGATGGCATGAATCCCGTTCCCTGATTCTTACAAAGCCCTCTCTAACGGCACCTCTTGTTTCCCTTAGAAAACACACGTTCCTAGGGCGCTCGCATCTTAGAAATCCCTTTATCCTTGTCCTTATTTTTTGTTTTGCTGTTATTTTTTTGCACGGCCCATAAGGGGAACCCTTTGATTTTCGCTCTTTTTTCGCCATGGGCATAACCCTTATCCTCAAAAACGGCCCCTTGTTTCGGACAAACAAATTTCATCCCATCAGCATCCGTTTTGTTCGCCTTTGGGACAGCAACCTTGTTGATGAGCCCGGACCGCATGTCTACGCTCACATGCTTTTTATAGCCGATCCAAAATTTATGCTTAGGAATTGATACCGAATAATATGGACAAAACAACTTTGCGCGTACTATAGTAAAGCCTATCAAAAATCGCTTCGCCACTTCTCCTTGTTTCCTGAGTGAAAAACTTGGCATCGTGGAGCGATTTTCGATAGGCTTTACTATAAACAATTTTTTGTCCTAAAATTAAAGTAAGCCTTGCTCATGGTGGTAAGTCCTAACGCCATAATTTTTTTCAGGTCCTTTTCTCGTTTTCTTCTGTCTCCTTCGACAAATGGGCAAGTTGAGCGCATGAACAGAACGATAAAAGAAGCAACGGTTAAGAAGTATTATTACAAAGACGAAGAGTCCTTAAAGAATCATTTAAAAGATTTTATCAATGCCTATAACTTTGGAAAAAGATTGAAGGCGATAAAAGGGTTT
>BNTO01000303.1 GCA_025996655.1 Alphaproteobacteria bacterium | reverse complement strand
GAGACGGAAACGGAACGCAGCTTTGGCCTCTAGGAAGCAACGAGGATTTTTATACTGGAAACTGGAAAAACGGCTTGAGGGACGGATGCGGGTCTCAGACTTATCGCGATGGGAGTGTCTATGTCGGACATTGGGCAGAGGGCCAAAAGCAAGGACAGGGACGCATGGTGCTTCATAACGGCGCTGTGTACGAGGGAGAGTGGTTGGACGATCGCATAAACGGGGAGAACGTCTATGACGAAGGTTCTGAAGGGACGCCGACACACATACTGTGGATCGACGGAGGCCCCGTCGACGAGCAAAAATAAAAGGCGTAGGGCGATGGCGTTGAAACGGGACCTGGAAACAGGTTCCGTCGGATGTGTCGGGTTCCACTAAAAAAAAGCTCCTCTGCCCCTCTCTTCCTGCCTCTCTTCCTGCCTCTCTTCTTCTTTCCCATACTCGCTTCCTTCCACCCCCTTTTCTTGCCTTCCGCCCCCATTCCTGTTACATTCGCGTCGGGTCCTTCGTAGGTAGAGCCTTGTGCAGCGGGTCAGATTCGGAAGAAAGCAGCTCACATAAGAATATGCGCTACGTAAGGGCCTTTTTGAAAAAGAGACACGCATGGAAAACATTCAAAAGACATCTGCGCGCCGCATTTTAGCCCGGCGCTATCGGCCAAAATTCCTAAAAGACCTCATCGGCCAAGACGTTTTGGTGCAAGCCCTTACGAAAGGCATTCAGGAAAAGAGCCTACCGCAAGCGCTTCTTTTCTCAGGGATTCGTGGCACGGGGAAGACGTCGACCGCCCGCATTTTGGCACGTGCTGTCAACTGCCGCGGCTCCGACGGTACCGGCTCCATGCCGACAGAGCCGTGCGGCGTATGCCCTTCCTGCAAAGCGTTGGACGAGGAGCGCCACGTCGATGTGGTCGAAATGGACGCGGCTAGCCACACGGGCGTTGACGACATGCGCGATATTATTGACTCCACGCAATACAAAGCCGTCCTGGGGCGCTCCAAGGTTTTTATTATCGACGAAGTCCACATGCTTTCGAAAAGCGCGTTCAACGCCCTTTTGAAAACGCTGGAAGAGCCGCCCGCGCACGTTTTGTTTATTTTTG
>BNTO01000302.1 GCA_025996655.1 Alphaproteobacteria bacterium | reverse complement strand
AGGCCAAGTTTTATCGCTTTAATACCTGAAAAAGAAGTACTAAAACGCGCAAACATGAGAACAAAAAGAACGAAGAGGCACTGCCAAAAGGCTTTTTCAAACTGAAAACACTGCTTCCAAAAGGGGGAGGAAAAAGACGAAGATGCGTCAGAAGAGAAAGATCTGGAAGGTGGCGAAAGAGAGCTTCTCTCGTTCGTGTCTGGATCTTCCTCTTCAGGCAAATATTTTTGAGCGATAACCCAAGCAAGGCAAGCTGGAAGCGTTGCGAGCAAAAAAACAACGCGAAAATGAGATAAATGAAGGTTTTTTAAAAGCAAGTACGTTAAACAACCTCCCACTATGCTACCCGCTAAAAAAAACACGTATTTAAGGTCATAAAAGAAACCAACCTGTTTGGATTTTGTTACATCGGCAATAAGGGCATCGGAAGGACAGGACCGAAGCCCTTTTGCGATACGGTCCCCTAGGTAAATCCAAAGAAGAGACACAAATCCCGTAGCTAAAGCGAAAAAGCCTTTGGAAAGAATACTGAGCCCCGTTCCTAAAAGAATGAAGGATTTACGTTTTTGGTAGCAGTCCGAAAGAAGGCCGGCGCAGAACTTCGAAAAAAAAGCTGTACTTGCTGCAACGCCTTCGATGTGACCAATTTTGGTAGGGCCTAAATGTAACTCTAAAAAAAAGGCGGGCAAAACGGTCACGACCATAGTTGTCGCTACCGTTGAAAAAAAGATAATACTGATCAGCGCAGAGAGAGAAACCCAAGCAGAGGATTGATTCATGACTCTAATCTGTTTCGAGAAAAGGCCCCCTCCGAGGGTAGCGAATTTTTTAGGAAAAAACTAAAAAATTCAAGAGACGAGCATAGTGTTCTTTCCTTTTTTTTATTTCCAAAAACTATTTTAAGGATTTCTCTAGGAAAAAGCCGACGGAAAAATGTTATAGGAATTATATACAGAACATTCCTGAGCAGTTTCAAACACTATAACCCTGCCCCTTCAACAGCCAAGTGCAACGCTACCCCTAAAAACAAAAATCCTCTCGTGATGTAAGAATCACGCGAAGAAGTGTACCTCATTGAGAAAAAACAGGAGGTTAGCATGCCTAAAAGCACTC
>BNTO01000301.1 GCA_025996655.1 Alphaproteobacteria bacterium | reverse complement strand
CCCTGAAGAAGGGCAGCATTCAAAGCAGAAGGCTTTGGGGTGTGTGATACGAAACGAAGCATTGGCCGTAAGTGCGATTCCGGATTAGCTGCCAATGTGCCAATCGCGGGGGGTTTTCGTTCAGGACTACAACTGCCACACACCACCAAAGCTAACTGACAGGAGAATCCAGATGGATGCACAAACACGCCGCCGCGAACGTCGCGCAGAGAAACAGGCTCAATGGAAAGCAGCAAATCCCCTGTTGGTTGGGGTAAGCGCAAAACCAGTTAACGGCCGAAAGATTTTTTTAACTATAAACGCTGATGGAAGCGTTTATGCGGAAGAGGTAAAGCCCTTCCCGAGTAACAAAAAAACAACAGCATAAATAACCCCGCTCTTACACATTCCAGCCCTGAAAAAGGGCATCAAATTAAACCACACCTATGGTGTATGCATTTATTTGCATACATTCAATCAATTGTAATCTAAGGAGGAAAAACATATGTTTAAGCGTAAAAGCACCGCGGAGCTCGCGGCGCAGATGGCGAAACTGAACGGCAACAAAGGCTTTAGCAGCGAAGATAAAGGCGAATGGAAACTGAAACTGGATAACGCGGGCAACGGCCAGGCGGTGATTCGTTTTCTGCCGAGCAAAAACGATGAACAGGCGCCGTTTGCGATTCTGGTGAACCACGGCTTTAAAAAAAACGGCAAATGGTACATTGAAACCTGTAGCAGCACCCACGGCGATTATGATAGCTGCCCGGTGTGCCAGTATATTAGCAAAAATGATCTGTATAACACCGATAACAAAGAATACAGCCTGGTGAAACGTAAAACCAGCTATTGGGCGAACATTCTGGTGGTGAAAGATCCGGCAGCGCCGGAAAACGAAGGCAAAGTGTTCAAATATCGCTTCGGCAAAAAAATCTGGGATAAAATCAACGCCATGATTGCGGTGGATGTGGAAATGGGCGAAACGCCGGTGGATGTGACCTGCCCGTGGGAAGGCGCGAACTTTGTGCTGAAAGTGAAACAGGTGAGCGGCTTTAGCAACTATGATGAAAGCAAATTCCTGAACCAGAGCGCGATTCCGAACATTGATGATGAATCTTTCCAGAAAGAACTGTTTGAACA
>BNTO01000300.1 GCA_025996655.1 Alphaproteobacteria bacterium | reverse complement strand
TTCGCATTGTGGAAGCGAAAGAAGATTTTGAAAAAGGAACGACGACGGTAACGCTTGATTTTGCGGGGAAACGTTTGGAATACCCGCTTCATCTTTTGGGCGATCATTGGGTTTTAGACAGCGCCCTGGCTTTGGCTGCGGCGGTTTGCGCGTCTTTTGAAGAAAATAGTCTCAAGGACATTGTTTCCAAAAAAGAAGAGGACTTTCGAAACATTTTCTTGCCCCAAATGCCGTGTTTGGAAGCGTTAGAGGGACGAGGAATAATCATTCCCCTTTGCATCAAAGGGCGCCACATCACGCTTATAGATGATACGTATAATGCAAATTTAGCGTCGATGAAGGCTGGGCTCAACGCCTTACTCAAACAAAAAGCAACACGCCACATTGCTGTTGTAGGCGATATGATGGAACTCGGCGCAATAAGTGAAGCCGAGCACGCCGAACTTTTTGAACTTCTTCGCCAAAGTAACGTAGCAAAGGTTTACGCCGTAGGAGAGCACGTCAAAGCCCCTTGGGAAAGCTTGCCACCTGAGAAAAAAGGTGCCTTTGCCGATTCAGTGCAAAGTTTGGGGCTCAAGCTCGAGGACGATCTGCAGGATGGAGACGCGATATGGAGCAAAGCATCTCGCGTCGTGGGGTTGTCGGGTCTTACCGAGTACTTTAAATCATTTCAAACGACCAAAGAAGCGATAACCTTATAATTCCATTCCATCCTTCCGTTTCTTAAAAACTTAGCACCAGTAACTCTATAGCTCCTGAGCCGATTTATGTCGACGTCTTTCAGGGCGTTTTAGTACTTTATGCGTGTTCTGTCATTAGAATTTATATCCCAAGCCAATACCGAACTCATTAACAAACGTGTGTTTGCCTACTCCGAAACTCGCCTCAACCTGTCCCAATGCCACCTTTTCAGGTAAGCCCCCGAAAAACTCTGCCCCGAGCCATCTCTTCTCTATATTTTCCATAGCTTGATCTGTTTCTTTTCCTTTTTTGAACAGCGCAACTCTGTCGCCGGCTGAGGTGTGATTTTCCAGTATAGTTTCCACTCTGAACCTAACCTTGTCATCTTTGATTATGGTCGTGCCTCTCGCCAATAGACTTTTTCTATCCAAGCTAGCGAC
>BNTO01000299.1 GCA_025996655.1 Alphaproteobacteria bacterium | reverse complement strand
CATACGACGGAGACTTTATAATGAATCAGAAAAGTGGGAAGGGAACCCTGACCTTTAACACCGGAAAAAACAAGGGCGATGTCTATCAAGGAGGTTTTAAAGACGACAGCCGACACGGGGAAGCCGTTTATACCTTCGCTGATGGCCGCAAAGTGAATACGGCATATAACCACGGAAACGTGCTTTGGGAAAAGGAACTGGACGCTCCGGAAGAAAAATAAAAAGACGACGGTCTTTGGGGATACTTTTTATCCCCAAGTCCTTCGGATGCCACCGGTAGCCGGCGCGGAGGCTGGGGGCGCTCTTCTGAAAGGACGAGACGCCCGCGCGTGCCGGCGTCGGCCTTTCTTGAAGGGTTAGCGACGTTTTGTGTTTGGCGCGGCAGAATAAGGACAAGTATTCCCCGGGAAGTCCGCGTGCGCTGGGGTAGAGCAACCCCTTTACGAATAACTCATTTTTTCGATAGAAGTTCTGTGAGCAAAAGACGGCTTTTGCTGAAAATCTTTCGTTGTCGCGGCTGAAAATCCTTTTGAATCAGGAATCCCCTGGGTTGCTTAAGGACGGATGCGCAAAAATTAAGTCCCTTCTTGTCCTCCGACATGGCGCAAAAAAGCTAAAGTTCCTTGAAGGAATCACAAAAATAAACTTTTCAAAAGAGTCCTTTTGTTGATTTTTAAGATACAAGCTTCTGAGAAAAGAACGATGGGTGATCTAAAAACATACGTCGGGTGGTAAGGTTGGGCTAAAAAAAGTTTTGACCTTTACATTTTCACAAGTTATCATGAAACTATGTTAAGCGTCTGATCACTTTTCTGTTTGTGCGCGGGCACACCTCTGTATTGTGTTTAAGTAAATTAAACAAGGTCTGAAGGTTTATGGGTGTTTTTTATTTTTTAGGAGAATTTTTATGTTGAGTAAAAAAGTTTTATTGATGTCTGTGGCGTCTTTGGGTTTGTTAGCCTGCGCGCAGGAGGGTTGTGCTACACGCGACGAAAGCCAGAGGGGGGCGCCGGTTGCTAATCCAGTTCATAACCCGACCGGCGGGTCCGCGCTCCTCATTTTCAGCCCTCCACCTCTCACCTTAATAAGCGGAACAACAACTGCCCCGGGAATCGGATCCGGC
>BNTO01000298.1 GCA_025996655.1 Alphaproteobacteria bacterium | reverse complement strand
TTTTAAAGATCTTTTGTCGAATTCTGTAAGAAAGTATTTTTGTATATCAAAATACTCAAGTAATTCGTTCGAACAAAGAAAACAGTATGTCGTATTCCTTGCTGTTCCTTTTTTCGCTATCAAAGAATGTGAGCGTAAGGCTTCAAGATCTCGTAATACCGTGATCTTAGAAAGATCTTCATTGTACAGAAGTTTGATCTTTTTCTGAAGATTCCCAGCAGAAATTTCTTTTTCTTTTTGGAGGATTCCTAAAATTTCGTACTGCCGTTTTGTTAATTTTTGCATGGCCCAAAAACAGATCGTATCATTTTTACCAGGTTATCGTATCATTTTGAAACGATAAGACGCAACAAATGAAACGCACCTTATTTTTAAAAGGGGCTCCCTTCAAATGTCCTGTAATCTATGTTACGCAAGGCTTTTAAGTCATGTTAAGTAAAGACCTGTGGGTCGTAGAGACTGTTTTCGTATCATTCTAGCGATGTTATCGCATCATTTTGAAACGATAAAACGCAGGAAATGAAACGCGCCTTATTTTTAAAAGGGGCTCCCTTCAAATGTCCTGTAATCTATGCTACGCAAGGCTTTTAAGTCATGTTAAGTAAAGATCTGTGGGTCGTAGAGACTGTTTTCGTATCATTCTAACAACGTTATCGCATCATTTTGAAACGATAAAACGCAGGAAATGTTACGTGAAGACCCGTGGGTCGGCAGGGACAGATCACGTGGATTAAGAGCCTCCAAAATAAGCAAATTTGTGGAGGGATTCCTTTCAGAAAAAAATTAAAAATCCTTTTCCTAGGAAAATCCCTCAAAACCCCTGCCAGCCAACACTTTCAAGTATAACGAGCCTAGGCCTGTGGGTTGCGGAGACGGCCCTTTTTTGAAGATTTTTCTTGAATTCCTAACTTTTTTATGAAAATAGACCAAAATATCGAAAAAAAAGCACCGTGTACGCCGCATTAAGGTGGGTCCAAAATTTGAAAAGTGCTCAAAAGCGGGGAGCCAGCAGGGTTTGTCTCCATGACCTTATGGTCTAAGGGGCTTGCGCAAACACCCCTTCAGACCTTATATTCTGCGCGGTACAGAGGGTATCTACGGTTTTAGTAAAATGCAGGATATTAG
>BNTO01000297.1 GCA_025996655.1 Alphaproteobacteria bacterium | reverse complement strand
AAAAAACTCCCCCCATTCTTATATCCACTTTTTTTCAAGAGGTTGGTCGTTTTTCTTACAAGGAGGGGACCTGCTGCTGGGGGTACCCATCGTGGAACTTAGAAAGCCTCTCAGCGGTTCTGTTAAATAGGATGGCCTTTTAGCGTGAAAACGTTGTGTCCCAACCGTTTGAAAGATATTGGACTTATATCCCGTAGGTCGGAGAGACTGATCTCGTGGGGTACAGGAATAAGCGTTAGAAATATTTTTCTACGGCCTGTTCAAATTGTTGAATAAATAATTCCTTAAAATATAAAACACTGTTTTGTTCATAAAACAAAATAATAGCTTTCTTATATTCTGTTTCGTCAACGCTCCTGTAGGAAAGTGGGCAGTAAGTATGAGCTATCAAAAGAGCGTTCGACAAAAGGCGTCCCGTTCTTTTATTCCCATCTTCGAACGGTTGAATATACGAAATCAGAAGGACCGTAAAAAAGGCCTTTTCAAAGGGGGGGTAGCGGGGATTATTGATCTGTTTAAGCAGTTCTTTCATGGCGTCTTCAATTTGAAACTTATTATCAAGGGGGCGATATTCCGTTCCTACAATTCCAACAGGCGTTTTTCGAAAAAGGTAAGAAATGCCGAGATCTTTCATAAGCATTTTATGAAGATCTTCAACTTTTGAAAGAGTCACATTTTGAAAATCGCCATGATGATGAAAAATATAGTCCAGGGCCTCTTTATGATTCAGAATCATAAGGGCCTCTTCTTTTTCGTGCCCTTCGGCTTCAATGTGGTCTTTAATGAGGCGCTCTGTATCAAGAAGTGTATAGGTATTGCCTTCAATTCGCGAAGATTTCCAACTGAACTCTATAGTGAGGCGTTCCAATTCTTTTTTTAAAACTGTCGGACTGGCCTCCTGAACACGCACCCTAAACTTTGCATTAATGTTCTCAATTCGGGTGAGCTCTTCTTGGGAAAACAGTCCCTGCAACTTTTCAAATATAGAAAAATTGAAAGTTTTACTTTTTAAAGATCTTTTGTCGAATTCTGTAAGAAAGTATTTTTGTATATCAAAATACTCAAGTAATTCGTTCGAACAAAGAAAACAGTATGTCGTATTCCTTGCTGTTCCTTTTTTCGCTATCAAAGAA
>BNTO01000296.1 GCA_025996655.1 Alphaproteobacteria bacterium | reverse complement strand
AGCTCTCTAAAAAAATTTCTGACAAAGATTTTGAGGCTTTGTCTTTAGAGAAAGATGCTCAGCTAGAAGCATGGAATTACAGAATTATTCCAAGATGATTTGTTCGACTTATTTTTCACCTGTTCCTAAGGAACAATAACTGGAGGCATTATGCAATTTTTTTGAAGCTTACCAACTAATCAGATAACTGTCTCAGTTTTTAAATAGTTTATAGTTTTGTTTTTTAAAAAAATTTTAGCTTTTTTGCTATGTGTCGGGTGGTAAGTATGCGCCCTAGAGACCGTTGCATAAAAGGGGGCCTTTTGCTATGAATGCATAGAATTTGGTCATGTAGCTCAGAGGTAGAGCACTACGTTGACATCGTAGGGGTCACAGGTTCGATCCCTGTCGTGACCACCAGGCCGCATGAAAGCAGAGACCTGGAAGTTTTTCTAAAAATTTTATAGCCTCCAAAGCCCCATATTTCCTGCGGGTTAGCGGGTTTTCGTCTTTCTAAAAAACGTGCCCAAAAATCTCCGTGACCCGTATGTCTCCCTTTTTACCCCCAACGGAGACTTATTCTCTCTGCACCTAGGATCCCATTCAACGTGTTGAATGGGGGCCGGATACGGGTCAGAAAACGTCTCCGCTCGAAGCTCTGTAACGCTTGCCTGCTATGGCTTTGAAGGCAATTTGGGGGCGTTTGGGTTGGACCTTAGGCTGTGTGCTTTTTGGGTGAACCCGACGACCCGGTCCAATTCCTGAAGGAACCTGTTTTGTTGGTTGGAGGCAACAAATCCCAGGCTTTATCAATGTTTTGAAGTTTTTGATAGCTTTCTTCAGGAGACGCGTGTTCGGCAAGCTCTTTCCAAAGACCGCCAAGGATTTCTGGTTCTTTCAAGATTCTCCGGACTTCTTTCGTGACAGTACGATGCACCAGATCCACATTCACGTTCAGGTCTAACCCTTTGCAGGGCAATCCGTTGCGCTTGTTGAGGCACGTGCCGTAAGCGTATTTGTGTTTTTTCTTAGAGGTAAGATTGATCACCATGGCTTTGTTGCATTCTTTGCAACGAATCCTGCTCCTCAGAGCAAATTCTAGGGGTTCGGATTCACGAGGAGCCCGAAGCACTACATGTCTAGTCCCAAATTCTTGTTGTATAATTCTTGAGCAAGATTATGAAG
>BNTO01000295.1 GCA_025996655.1 Alphaproteobacteria bacterium | reverse complement strand
GGAAGAAAAAGAGGAAGAAGAAGAAGATCATAAGGCAACTGGCGAAGAAAACAAAACGAAAAAAAACATAACGAATTCGCAACTAAATGGAGCGAAAGATGCGATTGTGACACCGCCCAGCACACCGACTTCACTAAAATCAGACAAAGGGTCTAAAACAGATACGGCAACTTTACACAAGCTAGAAGCCAGTTTGGTAAAAGCACAAAAAGAAAATAAAAAGTTGGAGATACAACTGAGCACAGAAAAGGAAAAGCTAAGGGAAGCAGACAAGACAATAGAAGAAAACAAAAAACAAGTGGCCGATATCCAAAGGGAAAGTACTAAAGACTCCGAAGACATAAAACGAATCAAAAAGGAAAACGAAGAAAAAGAAGAAGAAATAAAGAAACTGAGGGAAGAAAAAGAAAAAGCAGAACAAATGCTTCGAGAAAAAGAAGACGAAATAACAACACTGCAGAAAGAAAAAGAAGAAATAAGAGTAACCGTCAAAGACCGAGAAGAGGAGATCGAAAAACTGAGGCAAGAAAAAGGGGAAGTAGAAAAACGGCTAGAGCTAGAATCACGAGAGCGGGATGAAGAAGAAGAAAAGGCTAAGAAACTGGAAAGACTCGTTCAAGAACAACAAGACAGAGCGGAGACGAAAGAAGAAGAAATGCAAGAACTCTTAGCCGAAATGAAAAAAAAGGCAGAAGAAAAAGAGACATTAGAAAGTGAATCGAAACTTACGGAGATGGCGCTAACAGAATTGAGTGACGCAAAAGAAAAACTCGAAAAAGACTACGAAGCAGTAAGGGACGACAACCAGAGACTCAACGCAAATATTCAAACGATAAAAGAGAGAATCGAAACTAACGGAGCACAACTGGTGGAATGGGACGACGGGCTTAAATTGTCAAATGTGAGCTTTGACGACAGAGCAAGAGAATACCTAAAATCGAATGAATGGGACGAAGGCATAGAACTGAAAAAGAGCGATGAAGTGTGGAGGGCAGAAGGACCAAAAATTGAAGAGGAGCCTTCAAAAGAAGACGGCGAAAATGACAGCGAAAAAGAAGAAAACGAATACGACTAATTAGAGGGGAAGGGAAAAAACAAAACAGAAAAAGAGACACAGCAGAAAGGGCAGAAAGAAAAGAAGCAGCAAGAAAAAACAGAAAAGGGG
>BNTO01000294.1 GCA_025996655.1 Alphaproteobacteria bacterium | reverse complement strand
TGAGGAATTTCGAGACGAATTGCCTCCGTCGTTCGGGCGTTCCTGTGGTAAATCTGTCTCCTAAAGCCTCCTTCCACACTTCATAATCTTGCTCAAGAATTATACAACAAAAATTTGGGACTAGACACTTAGGAATATTTGGAAAGCCAATATAGCATTACCAAAAACTTTTTTGATGTTGTGGCGCCTTGTTGTACTTTGTTATCAAATTTTTTCTGAAACGCTTGTGTTCCCTAGCGGTTAAGGCGCCAACTAAGCAGATAACTGTCTCAAATCTTAATTTTGTTTGCCAAATTTGTGAGAAAAGGTAGCGATCAGAGACAAAACCTCAGAATAATCTAAGTGAAATAAACAAAGGCGTTATTCCTTGAAAATAGGTGCGGTCCGAAGAAGGAACAGCCTTTGTTCTTGTTTTTTTTGTTCGTCGTAGTTCTTGACAATTTTGTCCCAAATGCGTCACCTTGATAGGGATAATGGGAGGGGTTGTAGCTCAATTGGTAGAGCACTACAATGGCATTGTAGAGGTCAGGGGTTCGATTCCCCTCGGCTCCACCATCTCAGTTCCCTTGGTTTTCTCTCCGTTCCGGAGGTACGTTTCTGGAGGCTAATGGAGGCTAAAAAGACCAGTTCCTGTGCAGTCTAGCGGTTTTTGATTTTTTACAAACAGAGACAAAAAGTCTCTATGACCACGACCAGGGCAATTTTTTCTCAAATGGTTTTTTTTCTCCGTACGTAGTGGTCAAATTTGGAATTGTCTTATAAGGGGAGTATAATGTTTTTATTTAAATAGTGTCAGGAAGAAAGGGAAGATTGTAAATTTTGCGGATCGAAGGAGTTAAGGAAGAATGGCCTAAACAGAGGAAAGCAGCGTTACTTCTGCAAGCATTGCGAGAGGAGTCAGGTTGAAGGAGATAACAGAAAAAGCATTCTTAGGTCATAAAAAATGCTGCAATAACACTATCTTTGGAAGGAAATAGCTTTAGGAGAATTGCGAGACTTTTGGAGAAGATATTTTCTATTAAGATAAACTTCCAGCTTGTGTTTTATGGGATCAAGAACATTGGAAAGCGCGTTGAATGACTCGCGAATGAAAAAGGTGAATCGAAAGAAATAGCAATTCTTGAATGGGACGAGTTATAGACGTATATTAAAAAAACGAATCAAATCGG
>BNTO01000293.1 GCA_025996655.1 Alphaproteobacteria bacterium | reverse complement strand
ATGGCTCACGGCAAAAAGGTTGAAAAAGCAAGGATTATCGTGGAACCAACGGGCGGATACGAACGTCTTCTCCTGAGGGAATGCGCGGCTCACGCGCTTTTTGTTTCTTGTGTCAATCCGTTTTACGTTCGAAATTTTGCACGATCCAAGCGCGATCTTGCAAAAACCGATAAGATTGATGCAAAAGTTTGTGCGGAATACGGCGAAAAAAGGAAACCCAGGAGGACAATTCCGAAAGAGAAAATTCGCTTTGATTTAGAAGATTTCACGCACCGTCGTGATGTTTTGGTTCAGTTCCTAAAGGAAGAAAAACAACGGCTTGAGAAGGATCCCTCAGAGAGATCTGTAGAGAGTATTCACAAGGTTTTGGCGTGCCTCACGCAGGAAGTGAACGTTCTTGATGGGGAAATAAAAAATCTCATCCAAGAAAATCTGGAAGCTGAGAGTAAAATTTTGCAAGCAGAAAAAGGTAGTGGCCCCCAGACAACAGCGATTCTACGTGCTTCTTTGCCAGAACTTGGAAAATGTGATAACCGTCGAATGGCTCAATGATGCGACTTGGCTCCCATGGCCCAAGACAGTGGAACAATGAGAGGCAAACGTTCGATTCGAGGAGGACGAAGTCGTGTTCGAGAGGCTCTGTAGTGGACTTCCATCAGTGGGATACGGAGCAATCCCAAGGTGAAGGATTTCTATCTGTCTAGTCCCAAATTCTTGTTGTATAATTCTTGAGCAAGATTATGAAGTGTGGAAGGAGGCTTTATGGGACAGATTTACCACAGGAACGTTCTTGACATCAAACTTTTTGGGCCGATAGGGGCGAAGGAAGCCGTTTGTAAGATCGTTCAAACCACTATCAAAGGTAAGGGTGTGAACGAAAAAACGCACAGGAATAAGCCTTCCCAGCAAGGCATCGTTCCCCTTTTGAGGCGTTTTTCGCCCTATTTTCTTCACGATAAGAAGCTTGGAAGGCCGATTCCCCAGCGTTACAAGCGCTGTTTTACTGTGTGGGCTCATGACGGTGTCGCCGTCCCCTTCACCATGTTGAAGGGACTCCCGTTCCCCATCGCTCCTCCGGCTCTTTGTTTCAACACTTTCAGGCCGTTTTGAAAGGACGACCCGGTTGGGAAGGCACGGCAGCCCCGTTTCTTTTTTACAAGCTTTTTTATA
>BNTO01000292.1 GCA_025996655.1 Alphaproteobacteria bacterium | reverse complement strand
GGCCAAACAGTATGCGGAAGAACGGGAGCATGCCGAGCGTATTCTCAAGTATTTGCAGGCTCGTGGTGAGAAGCCTGTCTTACCAATGATCGAAGCCCCCCATCAAAATTGGACTTCCTTGCTTGAAATTTTTGAAACCGTCCTTGCTCACGAAAAAAAAGTAAGTAGCATGATTAGAAACTTGATGAAACTTGCCGTCTCTCATGAGGATTACGAGACGCAGAACATGTTGAGGTGGTTCATAGATGAGCAAATAGAAGAGGAAGAGCAATCTTCTTATCTCCTAGAAAAATTCAAGAAAGTTATGAACAACGAAGCTGGGGTAATGGTATTAGATAAAGAGTGCGGTAAAAGGACAGATTAACTTAAGCGCAGTAAAGCATTTTGTGTAGTCGCAGGGAAGGTTTGAATATCCTTGCCTTCAGACGTAAACTTTAGTCGGATGAGCCGCTTAAAAATATGCCGTATCTATAACCTTCTCTGAAACTGATATTAATGGCTTCTTAATCTTAAGCAAGTAGAATAATAGTTTTAGGACTATTATATTTCATTGATCATTGTAGATAATTTTGACGATATAAACCTTGAATCTTTAAGGAATGAAAGCCTTGGTACTTTTGCTGTACGGTGTCCTAAACGCAAGCTACGGAATGATTGGGAGGATTTTCAACGTGAGCCCTGTTCATGTTATGCGGTGGATAAAAGCTTATGCCCAACACCTTCCAAGACCGAAAGTTCCGAAAAGCGCAAAAATGCTCACCCTTGACGAGAGGGGACATTTTTCCGATGGAAAAAAAACAAAGTTTGGATCTGGAAAGCCTTTGATTTTCTTGCAAGGAGAACCGGGACCAGAAAGTTGGGGTATAGTAAAGATAATTTAAAATCGCCTCAAATTTTAGTATAGTTTCTGTTAGTGCGACTGTTTGTTTTAGGAATACGATGGCATACTGTGTAGAATTCAAAAAAAAGGTATTAGAATTTTGGGGAAGGGATAAAAACACCTTAAGAGAAACGGCAAAAGTTTTTAAAATTTCAACGAATACCCTTAACCGCTGGAAACGCGAGTTTTCTCAAACGGGAACCTTTCAGAAAAGACCCGTCCAAAGGAAATTGTGAAAAATAAATTGTGAAAAATTAAAGACCATGCTTTCTGAAAAACCTGATATGTTTCAA
>BNTO01000291.1 GCA_025996655.1 Alphaproteobacteria bacterium | reverse complement strand
AGGAGGGCCAAACTGAACGTCTTGCTGAAATTGTTGGGCGAGGGCGTCAATAAGCCTGAAATATTCCTGGCGCAGAGCTTCTTCCTGCAGGCGTCTTAGGCGTGCGTTGTACCCCTTTTCAAGACCTTCTAATTCCGACTCGATCTTTTCGTCCAAACTCGGAAAATCAAGCGCGCTTTCTTCCCACACTTTCGCAATTTCATCGGGCAGTTTTGCCATAGCGCTATTGATTTTTGTGTATTCAAGCAGAGCTTGATCTTTCTCGCACGCCGCATTGTTCAACGCTTTGGAAATGCTCTCAATACGTTTTTTCAAGAAACTTGTAAACGTTTTTTTGAACTTCCACGTTCCGCCCCCCAGCAAAGCAAGCAAACTGAGGCCCACATAAAAATTGGAGTCGCCCCAAAAATCCGTCATAAATTTTCGCGCCTTTCCGAAGACGCTTCGGCAATCAAAAGGTCCAAAAAGTTTTGTTCGACCTGAATATCTAAAAGGGCGCTTTTTTCAAGAAGAGCCCGTTTTCTTACAAAAATTTTTTGAAGCCGTTCCACTCTTTTCTTTTTGAAATCTTCAAGCTCCGCTAAACGTTCTTCCCTTTGATGGCGCGCTTTCCTTTGATTTTGTGCTATTTTTTCGCTGTAGTCCGCTTGGTTTTTTTGTATGGACGTTCGCAGAGACTTCGCGCGCTCTAAATCGCCATAAACATGTTTGTTACGCCTTTCCAAAATTCCCTCGAGCCGCGGAATGAAAACTCTTTTCAAAAAAGTGAAAAGAAAAGACAAACACAAAAGCAACCAAAAGACTTGCGACGCAAAATATTCCGGATTGAATTGGGGAAAACCCATGCGTTACCTCAATGTTGGCGCTCTGACCCTGGTGTTTGTGTCTTAGCTTCCAAACAAAATCAGCATGGCCACAATAAAAGCGAATAAGGCGATAGATTCCGTCATGGCTCCGCCTAAAACGGCAAGCGGGAAAATTTCGTTACGAGCTCCAGGATTACGCCCAACGGCCTCATTGGCCGCAGAAAAAATCTTCCCGAGCCCAAGCCCAACGCCAAACAGGGAAAACGTAGCAAGGCTAGCCCCAATAACACGCGCAGCAGCAAGATCCATAATCTGTCCTTTTTGGTAAAATAAACTTTGGCCCTCCTTTCATTCTATTCCATATGAATCACGCTCTT
>BNTO01000290.1 GCA_025996655.1 Alphaproteobacteria bacterium | reverse complement strand
AAAAGAGTTAAAAGGGTATTGACTATTTTTTCTGTGTGGGCATAATGAAAAAAGATTTGTTGGTTCTAGCATGTTTCGTTCGCGAGGCGTGCGCATTATTGGAGGTTATTATGAAAAAATTTTGGTTTAAAAGTGAAGTAAAGGCCAATGAGAAGAATGATGTAAAAATCGACATAGCCCCACAAAATTTCATCAAGGCTTGAAAACAAAGACGGCCAAAGACATTTTGACGGGGAAATTCCCCGAGCGCGTGCTTGAAAAGGCGGTCGAGCGGATGTTGCCCGAAGGGCCTTTGGGGCGGCAGGTCCTTAAAAAATTACACATCTACGCCAAGGCCGAACATCCGCACGCCGCGCAAAATCCTGTTCTCTTGGATTTTGCAAGCCGTAATGCGAAAAACAAAAAAAGGAGTTAACGTATGGTGAGTCGCGTATCCCATTTGAGCGATTTAAAAGAGGCCCTTCTCCCCGCGGGCGCTTCGCCTTCTGATCCCTTGCCGACGCCTTTTCCTGAAGCGAACGGCGGCACGCCGGCGAAGGAATATGTGCAAAAACTTGATGCGAAAGGCCGCGCTTACGCGACGGGCAAGCGGAAAAACGCCATCGCTCGGGTTTGGATCAAGCCCGGAGCCGGCGTTATTCAAATTAATGGCCGCCCTGAGAACTCTTATTTTTCGCGCCCTGTTTTGCAAATGCTTTTGCAGCAACCTTTTAAAGAGGCGAACCGCTCGGGGCAGTATGATGTTTTTTGTACCGTGAAAGGCGGCGGTTTGTCCGGGCAGGCCGGGGCCGTGCGCCATGGCATCAGTAAGGCTCTCACAAGTTTTGAGCCCGATTTGCGGCCTATTTTGAAAAAAGGCGGATTTTTAACGCGCGACAGCCGTGTTGTGGAACGGAAAAAGAGCGGCCGCCCGAAGGCACGAAAGAAGTTCCAATTCTCCAAGCGTTAACCTCTTGGTTCTTGGAATCGAAAGAGAGTCCGTGCTATTTTCCCTGGGGATGGCACGGACTTTTTGTTTAACCTTTTTGGGAGAGTAAAGGAAATGCCCTCTTTTTTTAATTTTTTTTCAAGCCTTGATGAAATTTTGTGGGGCTATGTCGATTTTTACATCATTCTTCTCATTGGCCTTTACTTCACTTTTAAATCAAAATTTTTTCAATTTAAAACGTGTGCCCACCCCTTCCGTGCGT
>BNTO01000289.1 GCA_025996655.1 Alphaproteobacteria bacterium | reverse complement strand
TGAGGAATTTCGAGACGAATTGCCTCCGTCGTTCGGGCGTTCCTGTGGTAAATCTGTCTCCTAAAGCCTCCTTCCACACTTCATAATCTTGCTCAAGAATTATACAACAAGAATTTGGGACTAGACAAATATAGGGGTTCGAAATATATGAGAAATTTGAAAAGGGATAAGTCCCTTTTGTTTTGATTTTTCATAAAAACCGCTCCATAGTGGCTTAGTGATATTTTGCTTAGCAGCATGTGTTTTTATGGAAATTTTAATTGGGACAACGAACCACAAAAAAATTGACGATTATCTTGAATGTGGCGTTCTTAAAGGTGTCTCATTGCGAACTCTCAAGGAGTTTTCCTTTGAGGATGTTGAAGAAAATGGAAAAACTCTCAAGGAAAATGCTTTACTCAAGGCGCGCACTTACTTTGAAAAAAGCGGCATCCCAACACTTGCCGACGATACGGGATTTTTCATTCATGCGTTAGACGGGTTCCCCGGCCTCTTTTCAGGCCGCGTCGCCGGCCCGCATAAAAATTTCAGAAAAGTGAAGGAAGAAATTGCCAAAAAATTAAGCGCTTGCTTAGACACAAGGGCAACGTTTTCTACGGCTATAGCTTATGTGGACGCGCACAACGCAATTGTTGAGCAAGCCGACGTTGAGGGCACGTACGCTTATGGCGCGATGCCTTGCCGTGAAGATCGGACAGGGTACCGCGACGCTTTTTTGCCCCAAAATTCCGAAAAAATGTTGAGCGATCTCACCTTTCAAGAAAAAAAACACTTTGTACCGCGTTTCCTTGCTTTGGCAAAAATGTGGGCGACTTTGAAAAAAGAGAACATTGTGTAGCCCTTTCTTGCTTGTGCGCAAAATTTTTTTGAGGACTGGGCTTTTTTTGTTCTCTTTCTTCATCAAAAATGCGCTATAATGAAACTGTTGGGGAACCAACTACGACGATAAAGGATGGATGGAATAAGCGTCATGGACCCGGGGGCAGTACCCGGCACCTCCACCCTGTATGGGGGTGAAACAGCTTCGACACGCGTAATAAAGATTCAGAGTTCGTTCGGTATTGTTCCACCGTTATCGGGCAGAAAAACTATAGGTGCCAATAATATAGCATCTCGGGTTGTTGCGGTTGTGATTGCAAACGGAAGTGGTTCGTCTCGTGGTAGACGGCCTGCTAACGGTCGCAGCACAGCT
>BNTO01000288.1 GCA_025996655.1 Alphaproteobacteria bacterium | reverse complement strand
TGTGTAAGTTCACACAATTTGAGACAGCGCGCGAGCGTCCTGACTTAAAAGATACTCTGTGGGAGCTTTACCTTTCAACCTAAAGTGGGAACGATAGTTGTTGTATTTCTATAACGCCTTTTCAAGCTCTCGTCTCAGTTCTGTCATGTTATTCGTTCCTAACACTCCACTTGTAAAATTCTTCTCGAAATGTTCTGTTCCCTCGTTCAACGCCTCCGTTAGGATCAGGCCATCTTGGAGGCAAAACATACAGAGAAATCCCCAATTCCTCACAGGCTTCTTCGAACTCTTTCATAAATTCTTATCTTTCCTCAACTTGAATCGACATGATCTTGAGGGAGGTCTGAGCTACGAATTCTCGCAAAAATCGCATCTCCAAAGCGCTGGTAGCGTTCGAATAAACTATGACGTCGATAAACTTAGAATTGCCTGTCCCAAACTTGAAAGTACTTGCTGACAAAGCCCTTTTTTGTTACGGTTATGGGGCATCTTGCACATACTTACCGTGCTTCATCTCCCCCTATTTTTTGAAAGAAAAAGCCCTTGCATGCTCTTAAACACACGTTTTTGCTTGGTTCTAACGGCGGAGGAAGACTTTGTAATGAGGCCTTTTCCTTGAGTTTGCGTTTCCAAAAAAACCTTGGAAGTTTTGACGATTTTGTCGAGGTCGTTGCCCGTTGTAAATAACAGCTCTTTATTTATGTTTACGTTTCTAAGGCCTTTCAAAATATTTAAAACAAATCCAACACACACAAAAAAGAAGAAGGAATTTTTGCGCCTTGGTGCCAGATCTTCCCTGAAAGTCTCGTCTCTAATTCGCTTCATTTTCCAACGTCTCAATGCTTTAAATATACTGAGCGCCATCTTGGACTAACATATCTTTTCTGTTTAAAATATAAAAGTGGCTCCAGCTTTTTCAGCGCATTCTAGCGTTTTTTAGGACAAGGTAGGGAATCCGCTGTAACAACACTGTCCCTTAAATTTTTTGTTTCGAAGAGATTCTGAGGTATGGGAATTTCGTGCTTTTTAGCACTTTCTAGGAGCATTGTTGCCACAATTTGTTGACTGAAAACATCGAACATTTCAAAAATTCTTACAGCTTTTTTTTCGGAACAGGGAGGCAATTCCACGTAGCGTTTTTCCGTCAAATCAAAAATGCTGCTTTCTCCCTTCTTTCTAATAGTCCGCTTTTTAAAGAAATTCCGTGAAAACCT
>BNTO01000287.1 GCA_025996655.1 Alphaproteobacteria bacterium | reverse complement strand
TGAAGTTCAAGATCATTGCTGGAATCGTCCATAGGAAAAACGGATTCTGCTGAGGGAAAAAAGGAAAAGGGGGAGACTGTACCCTTTTTATAGAGATGACGAATCAAGGGCTTTTACAGGAGGTCTATTGTCCTTAGCGTAATCAAGATACTCGCTCGATTTGAAGAGGGTTTCAACAACTTTTTCGTTTAAAACCGAGAGCTTGAGGGGGATTCATTTAACTTGGCGGCCTGTTCAAGAGCCTTCAATAAGATTGAAAAAATTTCAGTCATGACATCCTCCATCTAAAGAAACAACATCACCATTTAGGGTCATCCTATGCGTTGAAATTAATGGGGTTCATTGAAAAGTCATAGATTCAATGCATCAACCACTACCGCCTGTAAGGCGGTAATATGGAGTCACGCTTGCAAAGCGGAATAACGTTTAAAGGCAAGGCCCCCCTATCTCAAAAGTCTGTGAGACTTTCCTGGATTCAAAAGAAGGAGATACTAAGTTCTCGCCTAAAGACGAAGGTGTTCAACCATCCTGATACGGTGTTGATTGGCTCTTTGCAAGAGATTTTTAAGGTATTAATCAACGGAAATTTGTTGGAGTTGAGAGGTTTTTGCTTTACCCATTCTTAATTTTTGTTTTATTGTAATGATATTTATTTTTTCTCAAAAAAAATACAATTAATTTGTTTTTAAAGCCTTTCTGTTGACAACTTTTGTTACCAAATTAATTCTATTTTTTCTTTGCTTTCTCTTGTTTTCTCTTGTTTTTGAGCCGAAAAAAATAACCTTCCACTAACCCAAAAATTCAGCGTCGCTTCTGTCTTCTCTTTTTCGAAGTACACCCTAAAAATTCAGCCAGATTTGGGGTGCACAAATCCCATCAAGTGAATTCCTCATGAGATTATTCCCCGTTGATCTTTGGCCCCTCCTGTTTCTCGTTTTCACAAGTCATGGCGTTAAGCGATCTTATGGATATGCCTTCTCATCCGATTCTTATCAAATTCCTCATATGTTTCGAACCCCTATAATGACATTGTGATTAAATTTTTAATCCTATCGAACCACGGAGGCGTTGCAACAAGTCCGTGGGATTTTTAGTTGTCTAGTCCCAAATTCTTGTTGTATAATTCTTGAGCAAACTCCGTCGACTCTTTCCCCCTCTTTTTAGCAACAAATTCTACGGGCCTAAACCCTTTTATCGCCTTCAATCTTTTCCCCAAG
>BNTO01000286.1 GCA_025996655.1 Alphaproteobacteria bacterium | reverse complement strand
GGAGCATTTTTACTTGTTTCTAAAAGAGTGTGAGTGGCGGTTCAACGTCGGCAATCCAAAGATGCTTTTAAAGGATTTAAAAAAGCTTCTAAGAGAGTTATGTTGAGAATCTCAGGTGTCAGCCCCATATATTTTCATAGAGATAAAGGTCCGTCGCTTCTCGGAATCTTTCTTCTTTCAGCTTTTTAAAATATGGATTAATAAACAGGCTCATCAAAACGATAGCGCATTCAGAAGAAAACATTTGGGCAAATAAATCTTCCCTTCGACTATCAAAGTCTAGACCTCTTTTAGTAAAGAGGAATATCCCTTAAAAAAACCTACAACAAAACCCCACTTAGGGAGATCCCCGATCTTTGGATTCCGAAGCAAGTATTCAAAAATTCTGTCGAAGTCATTAACGACAGAAGCTTTTGGAAAACTTCCAAAATCTATCAAAGAGGATTCTCTTGTTGCTGGGTCGTAAAAAATATTTCCCCCATGGGCATCTCCATGCGTTGTTCTAGTCGTATTTGTTTCGGGACTATAACCGAAGTTATGAAGCGTGGCCAACGTTCTCCCTACACTTTCCCCCATCTGTACATACTGACCTGACGTAAGAGTACCACTTTGAAAGGGAAGTAAATCGTTTAGGGAACGACCTTGCGCTTCCGGCATAAGCCCTAAAAGGATTCCTCCTTCAGGAATCTCGGAAATAGAAGATGGCATCTCTTCTAAATCAAAAACGTCTTCGCGGACCTTTCCCTTATAAAACAAACCGTACCTTGTCGAATAAACAAAAGCTCGTTTTTCATGGGTCCCAAGGGACTTTACGTATTGATGTATTGCCAAATCTTTTTTCCAAAAATCCCTGTTTGTTGAAGTTCTTACAATTCGACACTCGCCGTCAGCGTTGACTTTAAATATTTGAGGAGATTTTTCTTGCCCCCTAATGATCTGGAGTTCCTCCTCATGGTATTCTCTGACTGAAATTTTTTGGGCGTTTGGAAATTCAATGCGGGCAAAAGTTTCAATGTCTGTGTTCCAAATAGGGCGTCGGAGCGCCTGTTGGAATTTTGCAGTCAGATCATCATAGAGGTATTGCGCTACGCCCAGTTGAACAAGGTATAGCTAAGCGGCCTGAAAATATTGCATCTTTGCGATCTCCTCCGATATATTGTAACAACTTACCTTCACAGCCTCTTCTAACGTTTTAAAATACTTTGAAACAGCCCGGACTCTTCCCTTTA
>BNTO01000285.1 GCA_025996655.1 Alphaproteobacteria bacterium | reverse complement strand
ACGAAGTTTGCAGCGTGGGACGTTTCCCAGGTCGCCTCTCCTGCTCCCCAAGCTAAATGAACCGGCTGGGCTTTAAGACTAACCGCCAAAGCGGTCCGCCCGGATTTTGTGAGTATCGCCATGCCTTAAACTCTTTGGGAGCACCTACTTATATTGTTCCCCGTTTGAAATGAAATTGTGGGGAGTTTTAAAAATTTTTTTCGTAACAGTCCAAAAATCAAACAGACACGGTTGTGGGTTTGGAAAAGTAGCAATTGCATGCCATTTATCTGTTGGGTAGTGAGAAAAATTTCAAAAAAGAGTGTAAAAAAAGGCCTTTTTTGCATAAAAAACAGCTAAAAAAGCACGTTTTTTTGATGCTTTTTTAAAAAAGTATCCATTTCTAAATTTTTTGGAAAACCCAACCAAAGGCTTGTTTTTTATACGTTTTTGAGGTTTTTTGGAAAAAGGGAAGGAGAAAAAACGACGTTTGGTTTTTGTTATTTTGTTACGAAACGTTACCTTTTGTGTTACCTAAAAAAGTTAAGTTTTCTAAGGGTTATATCTATATATTATAGTTAGGTAACATTAGTAACCTATAATATATATAGGCATACATCGTATGACCCTCATATTTTTTCCTCTCTCACTTTTCAAAAATGAAGGTTATCCTGTTACCTAGCCCTCAAGCCCTTGGATTTCTTGATTTTTTTAGTAACCATGGGTACGTTACTCTAACAAAAAATAACAAAGCCCCACTCTTGGGAATGGGCCTTTGTTTTTATGATTTTATTCGGCAGTACAAAGCTTGGCTGAGTCTAGGCGATAAACTCGTATGGGTTTGTTCTGAATCTTTTTTAGCATAGAATTCTGTCCATTTTGTTTTATGAGGCAACCTTTTTGAAGAAGGACTGAAATGGTTGTCTTAAAATCCCATCCTTTGCATAACACCTCACGAAAAGCTTGAGGCGTAATGTAATAAAAGTTTTCATCTTTATAACCAACCATATTGATTAAAGTTTTATTGGGGCCCCTCAAATCATAAAGGCAACTTTCTGCATTTTGTTCGAAAAATAATTGAATCTGAGCAAGGATTTGTTTCTTTTCCTTATTCCCAAATCCTTCATTCGCTTCCAACCAGTCATCAAAACATTGCATACACCCGCCAATAGCCTCGCCCTCAGGCCATCCCGTCACCAATCGTGCGTATTCTCCGATAATTCCTAAACAAGCAAAACGCTCAAAGACACGAAAATCC
>BNTO01000284.1 GCA_025996655.1 Alphaproteobacteria bacterium | reverse complement strand
AAATTAAAAATAAAGGATTCTTTTGAAGCCACGAAACCTCTTCTCCTGAAGTTTATCCAGGAGTTAACGATTTTCGTTCGTTGTTTTATGTCCACGGAACGCGTCACCCTTGAGGCAGACACTCTGAAAACAGTCGAAGACATAGATCGCGTTACTTTCGGAGCCGCCCTGGAAGCGGGTCAATCGAATCCCTCACCATTAGCGGACGAGAGATTAAGCCGCCTAGAAACGGTCATTCAAGAGGCCGTCCACACCGGTATAGCGGAAAAAGCGACGCACTGGCTTACGGCCTTACCAGAAGACTCTCATTTAACACCGTTTGCTCCCTTTTTCCTAGAAATGCTGAGAGAAGAGAGGAGCAATCCGGGTTCCCTGGCTCGTAAAAGAGAAGCTCGGGAAAGAGAGCTGAAAGCGAAACGCGACAAGGATGAAAAAACGCGCCGAAAGAAGAGCAAAGGAAAACAGGAAGCAGAAAGGGACAACAGCGACGAAACGCCTCAATCAATGGCTTTATGTTTGCGTCCTTCTTCGCCTTCCCTTTCTTTTTCGTCTTCGGTTTCTTATCCCTCTTTGCCTTCCCTTTCTTCTCGTTCGTTTTCTATTCTTGGCTTATCGTCCCAAGCACGTTCCTATAGTTCTGGTCGTCGACAAATAGCAAACATTTATTTTCAATGTTATACGCCTACTTACGCTATGATACGGCTTGTAGAAATACAAACAGAAGGTTTGTTAGAAATACAAAAGCGACTGCAAAAGCCCTCTACACCAGCTAAACGCTGTGAGAACTTACACTTGTTTGTGGCGCTACGGAAATCAATTAACGAAGATAAACGTGAACTGTATATCAGGCAACAAGGGTGGCCGAACTCAGGATACCTAACAACTTTTGGGGAGCTAGGTAAAGTGACGCTAGGGAACGGGAAAGAAGAAGATGACTACGTTTATGTTTTCCGACTTCAGTGGAGCGCCGACGCACTTGCGGCAAGTTATCTTGATATCGCTCAAGAAATAAGAGCCCTCTGGTACTACGATCCAGAACCAGCTAGAAGCGAGGAGGACAAACAAATCGGTGGAGACGTCCCAAGAAGAAAGAAAAAAGACGACAGAAGGAACCCGTCTTATGAAGAAAGGAGCGCCGCCAAGGAACAAAGAGCTGCCGAGGAACAAAGAGCTGACAAGGAACATAGAGCTGCCAAGGAACAAAGAGCTGCCGAGGAACAAAGAGCTGACAAGGAACATAGAGCTG
>BNTO01000283.1 GCA_025996655.1 Alphaproteobacteria bacterium | reverse complement strand
CAACTCTTTTATGGCAAAGGCAAAGAGAGGGTTTGGTTGTCCAGCGCTATAACCGTCGCAGCGATCACGCAAAATCAACAGGGGCATTATGGGCGTCTTTTAACGTTCAAGGATGTGCACGGTAAAAATCACCGTATTATCGTTGATATGGCTGAATTTCAAGGAACTGCGGATAATATTTTCGAACGGCTCCTGAATGCTGGAGTCCTGTGTTCGACGGGTAGAAAAGAGCAAAAACTTCTTATCCAATATTTTATCCATAGTTTACCAAGAAGAAATATTAAAGTAACAGATTGTCATGGATGGAATGAGGACGTTTTTGTTCTTTCTCATAAAACCTTTGGTCCTTCTGAAAAAGAAATGTGGTGCACCACGGATGCGCTCCATCAAACGTCAGGAACCTTAGCCCAATGGCAACAAAACGTAGCCCAATATTGTGTTGGAAACTCCAGGCTCGTCTTGTCTGTTTGCGCAGCTTTTGCGAGTTCTGTTTTAAAAATTCTCAACACAGAAAATGGAGGTTTCCATCTGACGGGGCCCAGTTCCTCTGGTAAAACAACGTGTTTAAAAGTGGCCAGCTCCGTTTTTGGAACGCCCGTCAGCCATTGGCGAACAACCGATAACGGACTTGAAGGCCTTGCTGTACAACATAATGATGCGTTGCTTCTTTTGGATGAATTAGGACAAATCAATCCGCATCACATGGGCGATGCTGTTTATATGCTGGCCAATGGCGCGAGTAAGGGACGCGCAGACAAGCATGGCCAGGCTCAGAAAATCAACACATGGCGTCTCCTTTTTCTTTCCAGTGGCGAAACGAATTTGGTTCAACACATGAAATTGGCGGGGAGAAAAGTAAACGCAGGTCAGGAAATTCGGCTGCTCAATCTCAATGCGGTTGCTTCCTCAAATGCGCATGGGCTTTTTGAGACACTCCACGATTTTAAAAATGGAAACGAATTAGCTCTTCATCTCTCTGAATCTTCAAAGGATTTTAAGGGTACAGCGATTGAAGCTTTCTTGGAAAAAGTTACAAAAAACACGGATTCTCTTCAAAAATATTACAAAGACACGTTTAAGCTTTTAAAAGAAAAATACCTGAATCAAGAAGCGGAAAGTCAGGATTTTCGTGTCTTTGAGCGTTTTGCTTGTTTAGGAATTATCGGAGAATACGCACGATTGGTGACGGGATGGCCTGAGGGCGAGGCTATTGGCGGGTGTATGCAATGTTTTGATGACTGGTTGGAA
>BNTO01000282.1 GCA_025996655.1 Alphaproteobacteria bacterium | reverse complement strand
AAGTCTTTGAAACGTAACGGGTTTTTTCGTGATTTTGTCGTATTTAAGCATGTCCAACTTCCTCTTGGCAGAGAACCTAAGCCTTTTTATCAAATCTTTGCCCTTTTTGCACCTTTCACAGGAGGTCTAATGAGCCGGACTCAAGACTTGAACTTGAGGAACTCGATGAGCTTGATGTGCTACCTAGGTCTTTCACTCCCTTTTCTTTACCTGAAGAAAAACACACAGAGCTGACAGACAACAGCCCCACAAGAGACACCTTTAAAAACTTACTATCCATGACAACCCCCTAAAAAAAACAAACCAACAGTGTTAGCTTGGCACAGGGAGCACGATATCTGTCAAGGGCTTGGTGCAAGTTTTTTTATTGCCTGCCAAAATTATTTTGAGGGGGCAGCCTTCACAAGGGGCGTACAAAAAGGCCCAGCCCGAAGGCTGGGCCGCGGACCAACAGATTCTTGTGCAAAAACAAAACGATTTTGCGAAAGGACAAGTTATAAAGATATAAGAAAACCCTCGCTTTTAGGCGAGGGTTGCCAATAAATTCTTAGACGCAGGAAACGTTTTAATTAACTTTCTTCTACCGCTAACGAAGTGCCTGCATATAACGGCTAATTCTTGTCCACTGCATATTGTATAATGTGTTGCACAGCTTCAGGATCTAATGTGTTGTAAGGATGCACATGGGTGGCCCGACGGGCGATCTCGGATGGGTCTAGGTCCTTTAATTCTGATAACAATTTAGAATTAGCGGACCCAATAAGCGCCAACTTTTGTTCCTGTGTAAAACCGTAAAGATTAACGTCTCTTATTTGCTCTTCCGGAGGCTTGCGCAAGAACTCGTTAAGTGTAAGTTGGGTGTTTTTTGCTATTTCAATCTCCAACCGCACTTTATCTTGTAGGAGCTCTTTTTCTTTCTGTCTTTTGTCGACGTCTTTCTCCCATTGTAGTCTTTCGGCGTCAAGCTTTAAGCGTGTTGCGTCCCGGGCGTCCGCTGCCGCCTGGTGTTGTGTTAAATTGTCGAGCGACTTCGTTATTATTTGGTACAGCCCTTGCAGCGCCCCAAGGCTGTTAGGCCCAATCTCAAGCACATTTACGGCTGCCGGAGCCGAGCTCGATGAACTAGTACATAATCATTTTTGTATCCTTGGGTAAACGTGTTATGTTTCCTTAAGTAGTTTTAAGCTTGAGTCCAATAATGAGAAAATTATACAAAGTTACCCTTACTTCAGAAGAAGTTGGGATTGTA
>BNTO01000281.1 GCA_025996655.1 Alphaproteobacteria bacterium | reverse complement strand
ATTTTTGAAGCGCGCCAACAAAAACAAATCGAAGCGATTGCTAACGACGACGCCTTTTCAGCAGCCTACGCGATTGCAAGCAGTGCCGAACGCGTTTGGATAACTCGCACGTCCGGCGTTGGAAGCATTGGCGTGATGGCCACGCACCTCGACCAAAGTGGGTTCGATCGAAAAGAAGGATTGAAAATCACCCCTATTTTTGCAGGGCAGCATAAAAATGACCTCTCACCGCATCAACCGCTTTCAAAAGAGGCGATGCTCACGATGCAGGGTGAAATCGACCGTTTGTATGCGCTGTTTATTGAAAGGGTGGCTCGGAATCGGAATCTTTCTCAAGCCGCTGTGCAGGCTACCGAAGCCGCCTTGTTTTTTGGAGAGGAAGCGATTGAAGCCGGTTTAGCGGACGGATTCCGGACGTTAAACGACGTGATGCTGCTTTCCAAAAATTCGTCGCAGGTTTCCCAAAAACCTGTTTTTGCAACCCCAAACCTAAGGAGCCCTGTTATGAAACCTGATGTTGAAGAACTTACAGAAGATCTTGAGAAGATTTCTCCTGCGGGAATTCCTCTTGAGAACAATCCTTCTGATGAACCTCAAGACAATTCTGAAGAAAATCCCGTTGTTCTTGAAAAAACGGAACACTCCGAACCCGAAAAACCCAAGGAGGAAGGCGACAAAGTTCCGACCAGTCCTGTTCTGGGCCTCGTGAAACTTTGCAAAATTGCGAAGCGCCCTGAGCTGCTGGTTCGCTGGATTGAACGCGACCTCTCGGTTTCAGAAGCGCAAGAGTCGCTTTTAAAAGAGATGGAAAGTACGACCGGTGACATTGTATCGACACGTTCGCCACCAACCAAAGCCCCTGAAAATCCTCTCATTCAAGCCGCTAAAAATCGTTTAACCCACTAAAAAAAAGGAGAATTTTTATGACAACACAATGTGAATCCAACAATCTTGGCGATTTGTTGAAACAAGAAGCTGAAAAATATTTTTCAAGAGACGTCGTGACGCTCAAATCAGGACAAAATCTAAAGCTAGGGACTGTTGTTGCTCAACTTAAGGCCGATGGAAAAGTCGTAGCCTTGGATTTAACAACACAACAAACGCCAACAGGAGCCGAAACAGCGTATGGCGTTTTGATTCAAGATACGAATGCAACAAACGCGGATAAGGAAACCATCCTTATTGCTCGCGATGCAACGGTCGCTTCTAACGCCCTCATCTGGCCCGCCGCTATCACAACGAATGAAAA
>BNTO01000280.1 GCA_025996655.1 Alphaproteobacteria bacterium | reverse complement strand
CCATTATTAAAGTGGGCGATTTGGAAGTCAATTTGCAAACCCGCATTGCGTCTGTTCATGGAAGAGTTTTGAATCTAACAGGCAAAGAATATGCCATTTTGGAATTGCTCGCGATGCGAAAAGGGGCCGCTCTCACGAAAGAGGCGTTTCTTAATCACCTTTATGGCGGTATGGATGAACCCGAACTGAAAATTGTGGACGTTTTTGTGTGCAAACTTCGGCGTAAATTATATGAGATGACAAAACAGGAAGGCTATATAGAAACGATTTGGGGGCGGGGGTACATGTTAAGAGATCCCAATGAGCTTTCTCAGTATATTGCTTCGACGCAAGGCATTGTTGTTGAGCCAAATTTTCAAGACAGCCCGCGACGTTCGTCTAAGAGAAAAAAGGTACAAAATTTATAAAATCAAGGAGTCTTTGCGCCCTTATTTTGTGCGCCTTGGCCCTCTAATTTTGGAGCGGATTCCTAAAAACACCCTTCCTTGCTAAAAAACAAAGGCCGGAGCTGTGCTTGGCACGCCCCCCTTTTTTTGCCACAATATTTCAGTCCTTTGTAAAAGATGGCTGCGCGGCCTGGGAACGCTTGACCCATAAAAAATCTTCCATTACGCATCAGATCCAATGGCATGACGGGATGGCCTTGCTTCCGCATCATTTTCAGCAGTTTGATTTGCGTTTCACGCAGTTGCTTTCCCACCATCTTAATCTTGTATCGAGCAATCACTGGGGTGTTCAGGAATTGCTTTTGGACGAATCTGTCTTGCCTGGCGGACTTTTGCGCGTCAATCAAGCAGAGATCGTCATGCCCGACGGCCTCATTTTTAGCTACACCCTTAAAGATGAAAAGCTTGACGTTCTCGAAGTGGATCTGACGCCGCACAAACCCTCCTCAAGCCAGGAAGTTTTAACCGTCCAACTTATTTTGCCCGCGCAACTTGAGGGCGTTTCGCCTGTACGCGGCGCTACGCCTCGTTTTAAGTCTGTAGAGGGTGATCCCGTCACCGACGAAAATACGGAAGATAATCCTATCACCATTCCGCGCCTTATTCCTTGCTTTCGCTTGCACGTTGGCAACGCTGTTCCTGCCAAACACGTGGGGTTCCCTCTTGTTCAGGTGCGTTTTGTCGATGGCGCTTTTGTTTTAGCCGACTTCACCCCGCCCTGTTTTCAAATGGGAGAAACGTCGCACGTGTGGACGCGCTGTCTGGATTTAACACGGACCATTCGCGAAAAAATTATGGGCCTTAGTGAA
>BNTO01000279.1 GCA_025996655.1 Alphaproteobacteria bacterium | reverse complement strand
GGAAAGTCTTGGCACTTCTGCTGTACGGTGTCCTGAACGCAAGCTACGAAAGGATGGGAAGGATTTTCAACGTAAGCCCTGTTCATGTTATGCGGGGAATAAAAGCTTAAGCCCCACACCTTCCAAGACCGAAAGTTCCGAAAAGCGCAAAAAGGCTCATCCTTGACGAGAGGGGTCCTTTTTTCGATGGGAAAAAACAAAGTTTGGATCGGAAAAGCCTTTGATTTGCTTGCGAGAACCGGGACCAGGAAGTTGGGGTAGCGTAATTGTGGAGCTTTGAAAGTTTTCCTTGATGAAAGGGACACAGAAGGACGAGATTTTATAACGGACCATGATGAGACGTACCATCAATGAATTCCTGAAAATCAGCTTTTTACAGGGAAAGATGGGGCTTATCCTTGAGAGCAAGACAACGGAAATACAAGGCATGATCTCGCTCGCTTTCGGAGAAAATCTAAGGTGATGTCAAGAAGTTTGGAAAGGATCGATGTGTCTTTATGGCTGCTCTATCCCTTCCAAAGGGACTGTTTATAGGGAACTTTGCAGGAGAAATTTTATCAACTTTTACGCAAGTGTCTCTCGTTTTTAGGTGCAAGGAAGAAACTTGTATTAAACTTATTTATAAACACTTCCGCGAGAATCGATTTTTACAATAAGAACGGTAACTTCATTTTCGCGGACGTGGTAGATGACGCGATAATCCCCAACACGCATGCGAAAAAATCCTTTCCAGTCGAAAACAAGCGGTTTAAAGCGATACGGGGCAACCGTTAACCGTTCATTGATAGCTTTAACGATGGCATCCCTCATGTTTTTAGGGATTTTAGCAAGTTGAGGATAGACTTCTTCGAGATACTCAATCCTGTAAGGCATCGAGCCGCCGTTCCATCTCTGCTGCGCTTATTTTTGGTTGGTCCTCCCTATCTCCCATTGTGCGTATTAACCTTATGTAGTACGCATCTTCGTCGTCTTCAATTTGCTTTTTAATCAGATCTGTGCATATCTTCGAAATAGATTGCTTGGTATTTTTTGCTATTTCCCTAATAATTCCTAGAGTTGAACGATCAAGAGAAATATTAACACGCGGTTCTACTGTTGCCATAGGGATACCTTTTTCTCGACCTCATAATACATTTTATCACTAGTGATAAAGCGAAGGCAAACTTTTTCGAACAGAATCTCTTTTTTAAGTCTTGATAAGAAAATCTATACTCATTAAAAACTTACTCTAAATAGTCAATACGTTTTTTATTTCCTTGAC
>BNTO01000278.1 GCA_025996655.1 Alphaproteobacteria bacterium | reverse complement strand
AGGCGGCGTCTCGGCTTCGAGGAGGCGGGGTTGGAGAATCGTGAGCAATTCTTGCAGGGCGGCGGCGGTATCTTGCAGAAACAACGCGTCAAACTCTTGCGGTGGGCGCACGTCTTCGGCCCAAACGGGCAAAGGCGCCGCGCCCGGCCTATTGTCTTGAAACGCGACCCAGTTCGTGTCGGCATCCCACGGCGCTGTGCGGCGGAATTCCTGCAGCTCCTCCAAAATCTCTGCGTCCGTGCCGTCGCGGAAAAGCGCCGGCAAACGCTGCACCACGCCCCACAGCGCCAAAAGATTATCCGGCGGCGTGCGGCGGGTTTGCGCGGCCCGAAGCTCGTTGAGCTGCGCCTGGCGCACGTCGCTTAGCGCCTTCAACCAAGCTCTGAGGGCGTTTTGCGCCGCGGCTTCGGCCTCCGGATGCGCGTTCAAACATTCCGGCACGCGGCTGGGGCGCAAGTCCGCATAAAGTTCGTGCACCGCAAAAATAAGGTTTTCCAAGGTTTTAAGGTCGCTTTGCGCGGTGAGGGGGCGCGTTTGCGCGAACGTTTCCGTGCCTAACGGCAAAACGAAAAGCTCTTGAGTGCGCTGCACGCTGGCGTTTTCGAGGCGTTGGGCTACGACGGCCAAGAAATCCGCCGCTTGGGGGCCTGCAAAAGGCGCGGGGTCCATGACCTCAAAAACGCCGTACAACGTTCGCAGGGCCTCAAGAAGGGGCGAAGGATCCGCGCTGCAAGAAACGTCCTGGCCCAGCAGGGCGTCTTGAAGGCGCTCCAACGCCGTCCAAAGTTTCGCGGTATCGAGCGCGAAAACGTCGTCCAGCGTTCGCGTGCGCTCCAAAATTTTCTCCAAAAGAGGCAGCATAAGGCTCCACGCTTGAAGGCGCGTTTGATCGCAAGGCGGCCGGGTGGGGAGCGTGAGGATCATGTCCGCGAGGATCGGCAGCAGGGCCTTAGCGCCTAGGTTGAGCGGGTTTTCAAAAGTTACGCCTTCCAACGTTAAAACACCCGTTTCGGTTGAGTCTTTTTCGGCCGCCGCTTCCCAAAGAACGTACAGGCGTTGCAAACGCTGAACGGCCTCTTGGGCGGCATCCTTCCAAACGGGGAAATGTTCGAGGATCTCCGCCTGAAGGGTACGGACATGCAGCACAAAACTGTCGACCCACGCTTGCAAACGTGCCGCCACGCTGGAGGGCGTGAGGGCCCACAGATCCGTGGGGTCCTCCAAGACGGGCGGCGTTCCGGGCGGCGTTCCGGGCGGCGTT
>BNTO01000277.1 GCA_025996655.1 Alphaproteobacteria bacterium | reverse complement strand
TTAAAGGGAAGAGTCCGGGCTGTTTCAAAGTATTTTAAAACGTTAGAAGAGGCTGTGAAGGTAAGTTGTTACAATATATCGGAGGAGATCGCAAAGATGCAATATTTTCAGGCCGCTTAGCTATATCTTCTTCTTTCTGTTGCGTTTTTGGGTGCGTATAACGAAGCGTTGTGTGGCGATAAGCCACAACCTTACAGTGATCAAAATTCAAGCGCTGGAGAGCAATCTTTGAGTCGACTGAATCCATTCGGAAACATTTGCGCGACGCCCTCAACATCTTATTCGGGCGGAGAGTCGCAAACTGGGTCGTCTCTCGAGACTTCAGTAGACCAGGGAAAAAAAAGAAGACCACGAGAGGGAGCCAAGTCCTCCGATTCTGACACGGAGGACACCAACGAGCGCCTGAAAGATGAGAAGTCGGACGACGAAGGCGAGGAAAGTGAATCTGCCCTTCTTGAAGATGGGCGGAAACGCGGAAAATTCGAAGTCGAACTAGAAAATACCTCCAAAAACAAACTTAAACGGTACAAAGGAGAAACAGACACCTCTGGTTTGCCTCATGGCAAGGGCGAGGGAGAATGGCCGAACGGGAACAAGTACGAAGACGACTGGGCGTGGGGGAAACCCAATGGCACAGGGACGATGACTTACGCTTCTGGGGACAAGTACATCGGTGAGTGGGTAGACGGAAAAAAAGAGGGATGGGGGACAATAACCGGAGAGTTTGAAAGATACGAAGGGGAGCGGAAAAACGATGGTTACGACGGATTCGGCACCCAGACGTTCACGGAAGGGAATAGGTACTCAGGATGGTGGAAAGAAGGACGGAGGCAAGGCCATGGAAAATGGAACTCGGTTGACGGGAGTTACGAAGGAGAATGGAAAAAAGACTCGTGCGATGGGTATGGAATTATGAAGTATCGTGACGGAAACAAATACGCAGGAAAATGGGCAGCCGACAAACCGCACGGTAAAGGGATACTAACCGATGCGCGAGGAAATGTTCTCTATCAAGGGAATTGGACCGAAGGCGTAGGTTACCACGGCGAAACGGACAGCCGCGGACGACCCCACGGCAAAGGCTCGGGCGTGATGCAAGACGGAGTGAAATACGAGGAGAATTGGAAACATGGCAAACGAGACGGAAACGGAACGCAGCTTTGGCCTCTAGGAAGCAACGAGGATTTTTATACTGGAAACTGGAAAAACGGCTTGAGGGACGGATGCGGGTCTCAGACTTATCGCGATGGGAGTGTCTATGTCGG
>BNTO01000276.1 GCA_025996655.1 Alphaproteobacteria bacterium | reverse complement strand
TCTTCAGGAATTTCTATCCATTCCCCTAATTCCTCTAACAAATCTACGTCCATACCATATTTTTCTCGTAAATCTCGATTCCAGACACATTCCAAATCGTAATAGTGGAATCTACACCAGGGACAAAAACAAAAAACATACGACACATTGTATTTTTCAAGATTAAGGCACACATCCCTCTTAAAAACACACACAGGAAAATATTTGTTCTTACAAACGTTCTTCGCCTTTTCACAACAAAAATGTAATTTTTTTAAAATATCTCCTCTTATGGCCATAATTATTTTCCAGTATAACGCCTGCCTGGCTTAGCTGGGCCTCTTAGATCTGACAGACCTTATTGTAGGGCAAAAAAGATCCTGAATCCAGCTTTATAAAAGAAAGAGACAAGGGCATACTTCATCTTACAACCCCTTTTTTTCCACCATGCGTCCGTTCGAAAATCTCCTCGGGAGTGGCTTTTTAGCGGGGATGGTATCAAATATAGTTTTTCCTATGGACGTTAGGTAGTCTGGGCCATACTCTTTTGCCAATACTTCATAAAATGTCTCGCATAAACTCTCAGGAAATTTCGTACCACAAAAAGGACAATAATTCATTGGCAAATCTACTTCTTTTTTGTCATTACACACTATCGCAGTATACCTAAGCTGCCGATCATACTTAATAATTTTTTTAATACTATTCAACTTGTGCCCATTCTCTATCTCGATTCTTAGATCTTCACAACAGTATTTTTCCTTCCTTCTCATCTATATTGACCTTTTGATTTCCTCTTAGATCTGACAGTCCTTATTGTAGGGCAAAAAAGATCCTGAATCCAGTTTTATAAAAGAGGAGACAGAAACTTACAGCCCCCTCTTTTTCCACCATGCGTCTGTTCGGAATTCTCTCGGGAGTGGCTTCTCTGCAGGAACTGTGTCAAATATAGTTTTTCCTGTCGATATTAAGTACTTGGCCCCATACTCTTTTTTTAAGACGTCATAAAATGTTTCACTTAAACTTTCAGGGAATTTCGTGCCACAAAAAGGGCAATAATTCATGGGCAAATCTACATTTTTTTCTTCATTACACACTATTGCCGTATACCTAAGCTGTCTATTATACTTAATAAGTTTCCTTGGAATATTAAAAGGATCGCCCTCTTCTATTTCTCTTCTTAAATCATCACAACAGTATTTTGTTTTCACGCCAACCCTCACTGAACGTTTAATTTTCTTGAGGGGTCGGCTGGCTTATATTTTGTTCCAGTTTTAGGTTCAATCGC
>BNTO01000275.1 GCA_025996655.1 Alphaproteobacteria bacterium | reverse complement strand
AAATCAAAACGAATTTTCTCTTTCGGGATTGTCCGCCTAGGCTTCTTTTTTCCGCCGTCTTTCGCACAAACTTTTGCGCCTATCTTATCGGGTTTCGCAAGATCCTGCTTGGAGCGTGCAAAGTTTCTAACGTAAAACGGATGGACACAGGCAACCGAAATCTCATGAGGGAACGTTCGACTCCGCCAGTTGGGTTCAATACAATCCTTACGTTTCCAACCTTTTTGCCGTGAGTCCTAAGCTTTTTATCCCCTCCTTTTTATTTTCAAATGTTACGATTGTCTCTCTGTGGTAAACATCAAGACCTTTTTTCCCAATGTCACATCCTATAAAAGTCATAATCATCCTCCCCCTATCCGAGCCTATGCTTCTTCAACCCTACGATCCTCGATGATTTTTAGGCTCCAGACTTTGGAACGAGAGGAGTTCTATAACTAGGAGTGATTTGTGGGCGAATAACGTAACAAAACTGAGACCTAAGCTTGAAAAGGCATTGGGAAAATATAATATTATCGTTCCCACTTTAGGTTGAAAGGCCGAACTCCCATGGAGTATTTTTCATCTCAGGACGCTCTCGCACCGTCTCAAATTATGGGGACTTATACATACGCGAGATATCTATTGACGAATCCTGACGTTCCTTGTTATGTTCCTTGCGTTGGAGAGATGGCCGAGCGGTTGAAGGCGCACGCCTGGAAAGTGTGTATATGGGAGAGCTATATCGGGGGTTCGAATCCCCCTCTCTCCGCCAATGAGTAGCAGTCATTTTTGTAGCACGCCTCGAATGCCCCAAGTCCTCTTTTGAAAACAACCCTCTAAACCCTGCAGAATATAAGGTTTTTCGAGTTTGTGATTCTCCTAGTCGGACGTTTTTTTATCACCTTAAGCATTCACAAACTCACCCTGATTTTTGATTTTTTTCAAAAAGTAGCAAAAAATTGCTACGGTGGTCTGCTACCCCGGGTCCAAAAAAAGTGGCGGTTTTCCTTGGTCCAAAAAAAAGGTAGCAGTTTTTTGCACCAAAGTTTGTGACTTTTCATGTAGCAATTGGCACCCGAGTTAGGGAAGTTTCGAACCCTTGCGTTGGACCGTTCTCGAATCTTAAAATAAATACTTAATTTTAGTATATTTTTATAAACGCACAATAGACCTCCTGTAAAAGCCCTTGATTCGTCATCTCTATAAAAAGGGTACAGTCTCCCCCTTTTCCTTTTTTTCCCTCAGCAGAATCCGTTTTTCCTATGGACGATTCCAGCAATGATCTTGAA
>BNTO01000274.1 GCA_025996655.1 Alphaproteobacteria bacterium | reverse complement strand
AATTTCGAGACGAATTGCCTCCGTCGTTCGGGCGTTCCTGTGATAAATCTGTCCCATAAAGCCTCCTTCCACGCTTCATAATCTTGCTCAAGAATTATACAACAAGAATTTGGGACTAGACAGCTAGTACAACACGACTCACGTGCTTCATATAAGGTTTAAAGAACACGATACTCTCCGAAGCTTACAGCCATACCAGCCGGAGCTGGCGTCGTAACGATTTAATCTACCAAACCGTAAAAATAAGTCAACAATTATTTATTTTTGGACAATTTATTCGCTAAAATTTATTTAAAATTTTAACTATTTTTGCTTACTGTTTTACTTGCGTTATTAGTTCGCGATACAGTAATGCTTCTCCGAAGAGAGGAATAAAGAGTATTGAATTCTTTACCGGCATTTGTTAAAATGCGCACCTTTAGGCCGTTCAAATCTAAAAAAGAAGGCAAGGTATAGAGGGCAAAAAGATAGGAATCGTTTTGCGAAAGGATAACGTTACGTTGGGATCTTAGAAATAACCGTAAAAATCATTTCTTTTTGCGATTCTTTTTGCGCCTTTGCTTACATTTTGTTTGCAATTTGGCACAGCCGCTTTCGGCTTTTTGAGAACCGTCGGCAACTTTGTTGAAAATTTTTCCAAGAACGGAGAAGGTCATACCAAGGAGGACAGGAAGCATTATTTTCCTCTTAATTTTTTGATCAGTTTAATCATCGTCACGCTAATAATAAGGAATCCCCCCGAAACGGTCACGGGATACGCGTGAATATTGTGAAGGATGCCTTCCAACGTTATTGCAGAAGGGGTGACCGGTTTGCAAGGACAAGGATTTTGAGGCGTTTCCTTCATAAATAACTCCTTTTCAACCAACCGTTCAAAAACTTTTGATTTTTATTGTTGAGTGCCACCAATTGTCTATAAACCCCTGCAGCTTCGGATCGTAATGCTGTAAGAAGTAAATCTTCTTGGGCGCACGCAACGGCTTGTCTTGTGACGGGGCCTAAAACGCCATCATCCTTAACTTGCCACGCGCCTAAACATCGTAACGCTCTTTGCAAAATTTGAACGGCTTTGTGATGCCCCATATTCACCGCCAAATCAAAAACTTTGGTGGCAAGGCGATCCTCGAAATCTTGATAGGGCGCCCAAAAATCTCGTCTATAAATTTCCAATGCCTGCTCTTTTGTAAGGTTCTTAATGTCCAGGTCGGGATAACTTTTTTTTGATATCCCAAATTTCGTTTCTCCTCCAGAATCATGAGGATCATCACT
>BNTO01000273.1 GCA_025996655.1 Alphaproteobacteria bacterium | reverse complement strand
CTGAGCCAAAGCTGTGTTTTTTTTCAACGTTTCCAGCAATTTTGCTTTACGTTCCTCACTGAATCAGCCGGATTTTCGTCAGATGTTAACGCATCCTCTTCTTCCAATTCAGCCAAAGCCTTTGTATCGCTTTTAATCTTCCGAAAAAGACAAAGATAAAGCTCGACTAAAGAGATTTCTTCACTTGCACAACGAGCCTTCATATCCTCCTCTGTCGTTTCTGCAAGAACTTCTATGATTTTTGATTTTCGGACCTTGTAAAAATTCCTAGGACTCTCTCTAAATGCCGAAGCGATCCCCTCTGCCCAAACACTAAAAGGATCCTGAACGGTTACGGCATCCTGCGTCGACAACTGTTCTGACGATGTTTCCCCCTGAACCACAAGAGCAAGAAAAAAGCAAAGAGATTTTAAAATTTTCATAGTATGACTCAACGATCTCTCTCCATAGCTTTGGCTATGGCTTGCTTCTTTTATTTTTTCAATGTTTTTCTTCCATCTTTCTCAAGGTCTTCGCCTAAAATTTTCACTTCACGGGAAATTTATACATTTAAGGATTATAAGACGACACACTTGAAGTTACTGAAGATAAAAGATTTAAAGAGGACGCAGAGTCTGTTCCTTGAGTGTGATTGATAAGTTGGTTTGTGGAAACGTTGCTCGTAGAAGCTGGCTGAGGAAGAGCAGGGGCCTATAAGTAATAAGCCTTGTACCGTCACGTGCCTATGTGAAGTGACGCCTGCCATTTCGGAAGCAAGAGCTGAAAGTCGTTCCCCAACAGTTCTAGCTAGATCCGCAGCAAACGGTTGAATTTCTTGTTCACTTAAGGGAATGTTCCATCTATATAAAAACAGGGACATCCTATGTACCTTCTGCCGAAAAGGAAGCAGAGACCAGAATCACATCAGGAACAAGCCTTTTGTTTAAAAGTATAGAGACATTGACATTATGCGAGCCTGATTACGGAACAATAAGGACATCTCTATCAGAAACGCAAGGAAATGTTGCCTTTGCAGAAATAAGCTTTTGGAATGTACCTGTAAATATTTCCTCAGGAACAAGTTCTGCGCCTATAAAGGAAAGCACAGGGACGCTCTCTACCTCTATTTCCGAAGTAGGAATAGGGAACGCTCCTTTTACATCAGATAGTCCGAACACAATGACCACATATGATTTGGACTCAGAGACGGATAGTTTGGACTCAGAGACGGATAGTTTGGACTCAGAGACGGATAGTTTGGACTCAGAGACGGATAGTTTGGACTCAGAGACGGATAGTTTG
>BNTO01000272.1 GCA_025996655.1 Alphaproteobacteria bacterium | reverse complement strand
CGTTTTTCGAGGAGTGAGGGCGCAGCTCTAGGACGTTTCGTTTTTGGAGGGGAATGCTAAAACAACAGAAGGAGGTGGTAAGGTTTGCGCAGCGCGAGGTCTTGATCTCCTCGCCGTAACGTTTCCTTTCAGAAGGTTTTTACGCTCTGCGGATAATAATGCTTGGAAGTATTTGCTTTGCCTTCGCTAAAAAGCCCTCAGAAAAACATTCGCTATAGAGAGGTTGCCGCATTTTATCTAAACATTCTTGCAACGTATAGTTTGGCACCTTAAGCTCCCTTAATTCCTCGGCTAAAAGTAAAATATCTTCCGGGTGCACAAAACGGGGATCCACCGTCGTTCGGCATTCAAACGCAATATTGCTTTCGATGACTTTTTTTAAACTTTCCAGAACCGGCTCCGCGCTTTGGGTTACGCCGGTGAGAAAATCGTATTTTGTTGTTTTGCCAGCAGAATCTTGCATGTCCTTTTTAGGAAAGGAAGTTTTAACATCAAGTCCCACCCAGTCTAACCACGGCAAAACCTCTTCTAGTGCCTGAGGCAAAGCGCCCGAAGTGTGAAGCGCCGTTTTCAGCCCTAAGTTTCGCATATCTTCAAGGGCAGCTTTTAATCCTTTTTGTGCGAGAGGCTCGCCTCCGCTAAAAACAACGCCTTCTAAAAAACAGCGCCTCTCTTTGATTTGCTGCAAAATATTTTCCCAAGAAAACACGGTTTGACCGTGAAACGCTTGAAGATCGCGATTTTGGCAATAAGGACACCTCCACGGGCATCCCTGGCAAAAAACAACACACGCCGCCGAAACGGTGGGGAAGTCAAGCGTTGTAAAGGGCAAAAACCCGCCAATTTTAAGGTCTTTTTTCATAACAGTTCTTTTCTTTTTCTCAAAGTTTCTTTCGGAGTTGTCTTTCTTGGAGCAAGAGGGCCTGAAGCGTATTGCAGCAGCGCTCTTCCAGCATTTACAGAAAATATTATAGCATCGCAGCCCTTAGAATCTCGGCCCTGTTGAAACCTCTCATCCCCCATCGAAAGAGATCAACTTTGGCTTCAAGCTTTTGGTAGAATGAGATTCGTTTGGCAAAAAAAATCAAAAAAATGTTTATCAACCAACTTATCCGTCCCAACCATCGTTATCGAAAATTCATGGAAATCCTTGATTCCCAAGAGATTACTGAAATTTTGAAACCTTTAATCTCGGATAATCAATGCAAAGGGTTTGGCCTTCTTCGCCTTTTCAAAGCCTTGTTTCTGCAAGTCTTGGAGGACCTAAGGGACAGAGAACTTGAG
>BNTO01000271.1 GCA_025996655.1 Alphaproteobacteria bacterium | reverse complement strand
TATGTATTTCATTTTTTTTACTATTATTTATGAAAAATTAATAAAGCGCGGCTATAATTGTATTATGTTCATTATAATAATGATGCAATATGCAGCATCCCCTTTTAAAAAAAATGGTTCCAGGTTTCTCACTCATCGAAATTTCCATTGTGCTCGTCATTGTAGGCATTTTGATGGGGTCCGTTTTTAAAGGGAAAAATTTGCTTGATCAGGCCAAAGTCAATGCAACGGTTACAGAATTTCTTCAGATTCAGGCAGCCGTTTCGTCGTATGGAAAAGAGGCGGAATTGTTTGCTTCGCCTGAAAATATTTGGAAGAAATTGGCCGAAGTCGGCCTTTGGGCGCAACCACAAGCCCCCACATCGCGGCTTGGTGGCGTTTTTTCTGTATTTGAGTCGGGCGGGACGTATTATTTGCGGTTGAGTTCGGGAGGAAGCAGCGGAACGGCTTTTTTGACGGGGGCACAAGTCAAAGCTTTGTCGCTTAAGCTGCAAGAAAGCAACGGAGACACAGTTATCATTCGAGATTCGTCTAACGGCATTCTCAAAAGCGAACCCCAAAAAGATGGAACTTATAGCATCGAAATGGCACTAACGTCGTAAATACGTTTCACAAAACACCAGGAAACAAGAATTTCACTCGCTTTTAGTAGCACCTTTTTTTTCAAAAAGGCGCACCGGCCTTCTAAAGGCGAAAATCCGGCCTACCCTTCCTTTTGAGGAACAATGGTCGATACCGCATGCTTATAGAGAAGCTGAACGTTTTGTTCACGTTTTAGAATAATGGAAACTTCATCAAAATCTTCAATAAAACCTTGCAATTTAACGCCATTAACAAGGAAAACAACTACCAGAATCTTGTCCTCCTCTAGGGATTTCATAAACCTTTCGTAAACGCGCGATTCTTTAGACACCCAACCCTCTTTTTGCTTCAGTTCTGTCCTTCCTCACCTGCTATCATTCTAGCATATCCGAGAGAAGAAAACCATAACTTACTCCTTTTGTGTATAAGTCCCCATAATTTGAGACGGTGCGAGAGCGTCCTGAGATGAAAGATACTCCATGGAGTCTAACCTTTTAACCGATTATAGAACTCCTCATATATCCGACCTATTATGATGACATTGTGATTAAAATTGGGGCTGACACCTGAGATTTTCAATATAACTTAGAAGCTTTTTTAAATCCTTTAAAAGCATCTTTGGATTGCCGACGTTGAGCCGTCCCTCACACTCTTTTAGAAACAAGTAAAAATGCTCCTTAGGAATATCCTTAAATGCCTTTTGGCCTGATT
>BNTO01000270.1 GCA_025996655.1 Alphaproteobacteria bacterium | reverse complement strand
AAACACCCATGACATTGTTCCTGCCTCAACAAATCCGTAATTTGACCAAAGTTATAGGATCCTTTTTGGGACCTGAAACATGACATTCCTAAATTGCACAACATGACATTCCTAATTGCGCTGACATGCAGAAGATGGTCAAAGATACAGTGAAGAGCAAGAAATTCATCATCAAACAGATAATTTCCAGATAGGCGAGGAGTAGGCTTTAGCTGTTAATCCGCCTTGCAAGCAGGACAGAATACCACCGGCCTTTAGCCGGTGGTCGTTTATTTTCTCGCTCGTCAAGCCTATTCTTGATCCTTTCGCTGCCCCGCTGCCCAAGCGCTGCCCAACAAAACACCTCGGAGCTAAACAACAAAAATATCTTTTCGTTTTTTTTCTAAAGCCGTATCGACATCACGAATATTATCATCCGTCATTTTTTGCGCTTCGTCTTGGAGGTGATGCTGCTCATCTTCCGTGACCTCGCCTGTTTTTTCACTTTTTTTGATCCAATCGATCGCATCGCGCCGCACATTACGAATAGCTATTTTCGCTTCCTCGGCGTATTTTGAGGCAATTTTTGCTAACTCTTGGCGGCGTTCTTCCGTCAAAGGAGGCATAGGAATGCGCAATGTCTGCCCATCTGCCACAGGATTCAGGCCCAAATCGGATTCGCGAATGGCTTTTTCTACCGCCTTGACGGTCTCTTTGTCCCACACTTGAACCACGAGCGTCCTCGCATCCGGCACACTCACAGCGCCCACTTGCTGAACAGGAACAAGATTTCCATAGGCTTCTACGCGCAGGGGATCTAAAAGCCCGCTTGTCGCTCGGCTTGTCCGAATCCCTTGAAACTCCTGAAGTAAAGCCGAAACAGCCGTTTGCATACTTTTTTCAAAACGCACCAGTCTTTCATCTCTTTGAGCCATAAGAAAGCAAAAAATGTCTAAAATCCTCCCTGAATCTTATCGAAGACGGGGCGCAAAGTATAGTCTTTCGTTTTTTTGAGAGGTCGGGTTGGCTCGTGAAAAGGATTCGCAGAATTATCATAATATTAAGAGTTATAATAATATTATTAGTTTATGCAGCTTAAGTAGTTTTTTTGTTTTCGGGAGAAATTTATCATGAGGAAATTAGCAATTACTGTGTTGGGATTAGGAATAGGCTTTTGTTTTTCAGAGATGTCTGCGGAAGAGTTCAATAAAGTAAAAAGGACGTGCAATGCTGAAGAATTGTCGGACGCGATAGGAAGCGACGTCGTCGAGGTTGAGGACGGGGGGGTGGAACCGATAACGGGGGGTATTTACTCCTAGGTG
>BNTO01000269.1 GCA_025996655.1 Alphaproteobacteria bacterium | reverse complement strand
TCTTTCCATGATGTTTTGCATCGCAACAATATTTCTCCTTCATTGGCACCCTCATCGGAGACTCAATACGACTTTATTATGAAACAAGGGAATATTCAAAACAACGTTCTTCTAATTTTCTGTTTTTCCACCATGCGTCCGTATGGAATTCTTTGGGGGCTTTTTTATAATCTCGCCACGAATCCAGGCCGTACTCTTCTCGCAAAATTTTTGTAAGCTCTTTGTCAAGGCGATCTGGAAATTTAGTTCCGCAAAAGGGACAATAAACTATTTCTGTGCATCCCTCGCTAAAACAAACTCTGTTCTTAAGAAAAAAACATCTAACGATAGGGTTGCTCCCTATCATTTTAAATTTATTGTCAAATATATTCTTGCAATAAATATTTTCCATTATAACTTTCTGTTTCTCCACCAACTTCCGCTTCTAAATTCTTTTGGTATTACGTCATCATATATTGTTAAAACTTTGTCTTTTGTAGAATACAAATTAGGATATGATTTGCGCATCTCTTGCCAATATGCGTCCTTTAGATCAGGAAGAGTCTCCCCACAAAAAGGGCAATGCCTTATTTCGTATTGCCTCAAATCACCAGGAGCGTCACTTTCATCTATTGCAAAAAACTTTTGAACCTCTTCAAAATTAATGGGGATTTTATTCTTGGTGTCTATGGCCCTCTGCATTCGCCTGCAACAACAAACTATTTTTTTCATAGGACGCACCTACTTCAACCAGTTTAGCAGTATCCATATTTATTATGAAACAAGGGAATATTCAAAACAACGTTCTTCCAAATTTCTGTTTTTCCACCATGCGTCCGTATGGAATTCTTTGGGGGCCTTTTTATAATCCTGCCACGAATTCAGGCCGTACTCTTCTCGCAAAATTTTTGTAAGCTCTTTGTCAAGGCGATTTGGAAATTTAGCTCCGCAAAACGGGCAATAATCCATAGATTCAAATCCCCCATACTTTTTTTTCTTATTAAGGATAACATAAGCTTTAATATTCGGAATGTACTTTACATACAACCTAAAACTGCCGTGCCCCTCTTCGTCTAATAATTCGTACATGGTATCACAGCAGAAACCATGATCATGCGTTTTGGAAATGGGGACACAGCGTTGCGAGCCATACCCTAGTGTTAAGTCAAAATATTGCCTATTAATCCACCACTTATCTGTATCGAATTCTTCAGGAATTTCTATCCATTCCCCTAATTCCTCTAACAAATCTACGTCCATACCATATTTTTCTCGTAAATCTCGATTCCAGACACATTCCAAATCGTAATAGTGGAATCTACACCAGGGACAAA
>BNTO01000268.1 GCA_025996655.1 Alphaproteobacteria bacterium | reverse complement strand
CTTACCGAAAAATTTGCAGCTGTTAGCGCGTTTTTCAGTAACATAGGCAGCAGCATTTCTGGAGTTTTTAAGAAGCTCTGGCCCTTTGGGAATAAAGAAACTGCTGTTGAAACGACGTCGCAAACGGATCCTAAAACGTCCTTATCCCATGTACAACTCTCAACACCCGCCAATAAAGTTGCCGCAAATTCTAATAAAACACAAAACAACAATTTCACGTTCCATATTAATAGTCATCAAGATGCGAAAGATATCGCTGACGAAATCAGTAAAGCCGTGCAGCAATCCACAAGGGATGCGCTGTATGACCCTGCCATGGGGTAACGCGTATGATGCTTGCCTTAGGCGATTACTTTTTTTCGGGGGACACCGCGAGCTACCAAAACAAAGCGGAATCGAGAAACTACCGTTGGGAAGGGCAAAATGTGATCGGGCAATGTCCGCTTTATCACTACATGGGCCCTGGTGAGCAAGATTTGAAATTGGACGGCGTGATTTATGCGGATTACCATGCGATTGATGGCTACACGCTTTCCCCAAAAGAAAGTCGCATCACCGCGCACGCCGCGGATTTCCTAGAAAATTTTAAGAATCCGCAGGCGCGTTCGTTTACGGAAACTCATCTTTCGGAGATTGTACAAAAAATTGCTTCCGAACATGGTCTTGAAGCCAAAATTGCGCCGGCGCTTACCAACATTCGTTTGGAAAACTTGCACCAAACGGCCGAATCCGACTTGCATTTCTTGACGCGTTTAGGGCAGCAGTACAACGTTCTCATTAAACCCTCGGGACACTGCCTTGTTGCCATGCCCATGGGAAAAGGCATCTCCCCCACAGGGGCTGCGCTGCCTTGGGTCACGTTGACGCCGGATTCGGTGATGAGCTGGTCGTTACAATGTTCCAAAAAAGAAGAAGTTTCAAGCGTCACCGCGAAAGGCTACGACACGGATTCCGCCGAAGAGTTTCATGAAACCATAGGGGACGAAGACGACAGCGACGAAAACATGGGCTATTCCTTACGCGGCCTCTACCCTACACGCGAAGCCGCCAAAGTCGCCGCCCAAGCCGTCTATGAAAAATTGATGCAAAAAGCGTATACTTTTAGTGCCGAAATCCCAGGAAATCCGCAGGTCCTAGCGGAATCCAAACTAACGTTGCAGGGATTTCGGCCCGGCATCCCTACCGATTGGATTTTGTCGCGAAGCTCTCATTCCCTCAGTTCGTCTGGGTACAAGACATCGCTTGAAGCCATGGTGCCCACGGAGTACCAAAAGCTGATGGCCGAGAAAGATAAGGCCTAAACATTCTTCTTTTT
>BNTO01000267.1 GCA_025996655.1 Alphaproteobacteria bacterium | reverse complement strand
TAAGACATCTTTTTGATTTCTTAGGTGATTTCTTATCTCGTTCTTGTAGACATTAAACCGCTTCAATTCTCCGCCGGACAATTGCGAAGACCCTAAATTGTTATACCGCTGCGGATCAACAAAAACGTGATTACGAATCACTTCGTGATGAAGATGGGAGCCTGTGGTAGAGCCTGAGTTCCCAACACGACCAAGGATAGTTCCTTGGGAAACAATAGCGCCCCTACGAACGGAAATCGAACTCAAGTGAGCGTATGCTGTCTCAAATCCATTCGAATGGCGGATTTTGACATAAAGGCCATAGCCACCGTAGCGTTCTGCGACGGTAACAACACCGCCTGCTGACGCATAAACCAATTCGCCATATTTCGCCGCATAATCTACCCCGCAATGTTTTTTGACTCGGCCAAAAATGGGATGCTTGCGGTAACCAAATCCTGACGAAACGCGTATCCTCCCCCGCAAAGGCATCACAAGAAATTCTGTCTTGACACTTTCCCCTTTTTCGTTGTAGTAGCGATTTCCAAAGCTATAGAGCCTATAGGATTCATGATTGATCGAAAAAGACGCATATTTTAAAACACGTTTTCCGATAAGCTTTCCCGTACTAGCATCAACTTTTTCCTCATAAAGCAATTCGAATTCTGTTCCGGGGACAAAACGGCGCGGCGAAACAAGAGGGCTCATCACATTTAATGTCTCTGTAATAAGATTTTGGGGCAAGCCTTCCCGGCCTGCCGTTTGGCGAAAGCTCGAGCGAATCACGCTACTGACCATTTTTAACTGTGTTTGCAAAACGCGTTTTTGAATAGAAACCACGTAGCCTGTAGCCGTGGCCGTAAGAGTAACGCGATTCCCTAAAGAGTCCACCGTTTCCATTTTTTCCAATTTTGACGCGTTCGGCGTTGCCGTCCAGGAAAGTTCAAGCGCTTGGCCGATTTGTAAAAATTTTGGATTATAAATTTTAGATAAAGAGCGGCTAATGGCGTCGATATCGGAAAAGCTCACGCCAATATCGCGAAGAAGGGAGGAGAGGGTATCGCCATGCGTCACAGAAAGAGTGCGTTTTTGCGCCCCCATGTTCTTGATAGCGTCAACATCTTCCCAGGGCTCGCCTTCTTCAGAGCGAACTTCCGCATTCGTTTTCGATCGGACGAATCCCCTCATCTTCCGTTTCTAACTCTTCAACGGTCATTTCCGATTGAAAAAGAATAGTATTTTGAAAACGAGAAAAAGTCCTATACTCCATAAGAGAGATGAAGAAGGCCATGCCCAGCAATCCAAGCGCTGTAATATTTTTTTGAGGAATGGGCACAATAAAAGAGGGCACAAGAGGATTAAAACAAGTTTCCCTCCTTAG
>BNTO01000266.1 GCA_025996655.1 Alphaproteobacteria bacterium | reverse complement strand
AAGAGCTAAACGAATAACTTCGGGGTTGACTTGGGCCAATAGCGAACGGACTGTTATAAAATTCTCAAGAGATTTAGACATTTTCTGGCCTTCGACCGTCAAATGCCCGTTATGCATCCAAAATCGGGTCATTTCCGGAACGCCAAAGGCACAGCAGCTTTGGGCGCGTTCATTTTCGTGATGCGGAAAAATGAGATCAATCCCGCCGGCGTGAATGTCAAAAGTCTCGCCCAAATAATGCGCGCTCATCGCGGAACATTCGATATGCCAGCCCGGGCGACCACGGCCCCACGGACTTTCCCAACCGGGGAAATTCGGCGGAGACGGCTTCCACAAAACAAAGTCCGCCGGATTTTTTTTGTAGGGGGCCACATCAACGCGCGCGCCCGCGATGAGGTCCTCTTGCGATTTTCGGGACAATTGGCCATAGCGAGGGAAAGCCTCGACAGAGAACAACACGTGACCTTCGGCCTCGTAAGCGCAGTAGTTGGCGAGAAGGCGCTGAATCACAGCAATCATTTGGGGAATGAATTCTGTAGCCCGTGGCGAATGCGTTGGCGGCAAAACATTGAGCGAGGCCATATCTTGCAAAAAAGCGGTTTCAAATTTCAACGATATTTCAGAGGGAGCAACCTTGGCTGCTTGGCTTGCCGCAATGATCTTATCATCCACATCCGTCATATTTCGCACATAAACAACACACGGAAAATTTTGTTTTAAAAGGCGAAAAAGAACATCAAAAACAATCATGGCCCGCGCGTTTCCTATGTGCGCAAAATCGTAAACGGTCGGCCCGCAAACGTAGAGTTTCACAGAAGAATCGGGGGGGGAGGAGGCCCCCTCAGCGGCGACAGGCTGAAAAATTTCTTTTTGGCGGGTGAGACTGTTATAAAAAGTAAGAGGCATAGTGCGTTAGATTCGGTCTCACTACTTTATTCTACCAAAATTTCCCGGAACTTTCCAGGAGCTCAATGTGCACAAACAAAGATGCAGAGCCTTTTTAAGGAAGTTCAAGAAGATTTCAGGCCATCCCCCTCTCGTTTCTTCCTTTTTCTATTGATTGTGTGCAATCACCTGTTCAAGCTCTTGCGTGGAACTTTTTATATAGAAAGGCTCACATCTCTTTCTATAGCCTCAAGACTATTAAAAATCCCTAAGCTCGAGGATCTGATCCTATCGTTTTCTGATGAGTCATTATTTTCTTGCGATTCCGTTGTCCCCCTTTTTTTTTATTACTTTTCCGTAAAGTTCAGACCCATCTAAAGTTTTCGCTCTCCCGACTCTATTCTTAGTTTCCCAATTTATCCTTGAAAACGGGGAAAGAATATTTTCTTGCCTTTCCTCTAAAATATCTCTTCCTGCTTCCCTTAACCCTTTTTC
>BNTO01000265.1 GCA_025996655.1 Alphaproteobacteria bacterium | reverse complement strand
TAAAGGGAAGAGTCCGGGCTGTTTCAAAGTATTTTAAAACGTTAGAAGAGGCTGTGAAGGTAAGTTGTTACAATATATCGGAGGAGATCGCAAAGATGCAATATTTTCAGGCCGCTTAGCTATATGATGCTAAAACGTATTTTGCAGGAAGAATTGACAAAAAATTTGGAGGGCTTCCTTTAGCTCGTCAATTCGATGCTCGGATCTTATCTGCTGCAGACAGATACGATCCGAAAACACTGAAAGATTTTTTCGAAATAGCTGGCTTGGATGCAATGATAGATGCAGGAGAAAAATATAAGTTGAATACGATGATTTTGAAAAAACGTAGGTTAGAATTAGGCCAGATCCCAAATTGGGATGACAGAATGGAAAACAATCCAGAAACAGTGATCGAAGCGTACAATAAAAGTAAATAAATACCTGATTTTTTACGATAAAGAGGAGTAAGCGTGACTGTAAAGTTTACTGATAAGTTAAAATCTATATTTAGTGCAAGAAATTCTTTGAAAGAAAGCAAATGTAATATAGATAAAGACAATGTTAACAAAAGTATCAATAAAGAAGATGTGAGCGTAAAATTATATAAAAGGCAGGAAGGAAAGTTTTTTTATTTTGAGATGTGGACTAATGGCCCCACCTCAATTTTTCATACAGGAGAAGTTGGAACGGTAGGAACTGATTTTGAAAGTAAAAGAGACGATGCTTTTATAAAAAAAGAAATCCAAAAATATTTGGATGATGGCTATGAAGAAATTAATGAAGATGATTACAAGATTCTTCTTGTCGAATATAAAATTGATGGGCTAGGCAGTGAGCTCGATTTAGAAAAAAGACATAAATTGGAAGATTTTTTAAATAACGATCTAGGTTGGACAGGTCTTGGATTTGTTGATGGAGGCAGTATTGGAAGTGGAACTATGGAGGTGTGTTGCTTTGTTGTTGATTTTGATATAGCGAAAAAAGTTATAGAAAACAAATTACAAAAAACTGAATTTTCTGATTATTCTAGAATATATGAAGAATAATAACATTAACACAAAAAACATAAAATATTATCAAGAAGTATTTTTTATAATTGCATCGTAGTGCCAGCGTCCCAACAGCCAAATGCAACAACAGCCCGAAAAAGCAAGTCCTTAAATTCGTCCTTACAGGGTTAGATTTCAGATGAGGTCCTTGCTTTTTGCATAAAAATATAACGTATGCATTATGGAATCGTTGACTTCTTACAATATATTTGTTATTTTCAAAATATAAGAGGGATGAATACAAACGAATCGATGGCTAAACCTTATGGCAATTTCTTCCAAAGAATAAGAATGATGGACAATTTGATACGTAAAATCTTCACAAAGTAACTTAGTTTCCTGCGGAATTTTTATCCA
>BNTO01000264.1 GCA_025996655.1 Alphaproteobacteria bacterium | reverse complement strand
TTTTGCTCGAACTTAATCGAGATTCTTAATTAAGCACAGGTTCTTGGCTTTGCCGCCAGACTTCGCAACAACTTTTCGCCAAAGCTCTCACGCGGGCGATAAAACTCGCACGTTCTGCCGTGCTTATAACGCCCCGCGCGTTGAGCATATTAAAAAAGTGATTCGCCCTTAGACAAGAATCATAGGCCGGCAAAACAACACCTTCGTCTAGCAAACGTTGGCATTCGGATTCAGCGTCGTTAAAGTTTTTCAACAAAATTTCTGTATTAGCCAACTCGAAGTTGTATTTTGAAAATTCAACCTCTTGGCGGAAATAAACATCTTTGTACGAAAACTTTTTGTCGCCCTTGCCGCCGTTCCAATTTAAATCAAAAAAAGTTTCGGAATTTTGCAAAAATAGGGCAACGCGCTCGAGTCCGTAGGTGATTTCAACGGGGATAACGTCGCATTCGATGCCCCCAACTTGTTGGAAATATGTATATTGCGTAATTTCCATGCCGTCGCACCAAATTTCCCAGCCCAGCCCAGCCGCGCCTAAAGACGGATTCTCCCAATCGTCCTCCACAAAACGAATATCGTGCTGCGTTACATCAAACCCCACGGCTTCAAGACTTTTCAAATAGAGGGTCTGAGAATCCACGGGAGCGGGCTTGAGAAACGTTTGAAATTGGTAATATTGCTGCATGCGATTGGGGTTTTCCCCATAGCGCCCGTCGTTTGGTCGGCAGCAGGGCTGGACGTAAGCCGTTTGCCACGGAGCAACGCCTAAAGAGCGCAGCAGCGTTGCCGGATGAGATGTCCCCGCACCTACTTCCAAAGTGTAGGGTTGCAAAAGAACACAGCCATAATCCGCCCAAAAACGTTGTAAATCCAAAATAAGGTTTTGAAAGGAAGGCTGAGGCACGCTGCGCCCTTAAAGAAGGAACCGAAACATTTTCCCAGAGATTTCTGAAAGAGGCAACGGCCTTCTGAAAGGTTGGTACGTTGGAACGAGCAAATCAGAAAAGTAAAAGAAATCTTAGCCGAGGCAAACACAAGTTGTTATTTCTTCAAGAAAAAATGCCTTTGTTTAAGTTCAGAGTGATATAAGACTATCCAAGGGTTCGAACGATTTGTCAGCCGACAACCTAATGTTATTCCCAACAGGAACCGCCAGACAAAATCGTCAAATCCTCCGAGAGTTTATGAAAGAGTTTTAGGAAACATTTAGGAATTGGGGATTCCTCTATATATTTTGCCACCCAAATTAAAGAGGTAAAATATGCGATTCCTGTCAGAAAAGATCTAAGCCTCACATCATAAGCCGAAGAGGAGAACTTCCGCCGCTTGTGCCAAGCCAGGAGTCGAATCCTAAAAAATGCGGTTGCCCAAGAATGAGGGCCTTTTTT
>BNTO01000263.1 GCA_025996655.1 Alphaproteobacteria bacterium | reverse complement strand
AAGAATTATACAACAAGAATTTGGGACTAGACATTTAGCATGATTAGAAACTTGATGAAACTTGCCGTCTCTCATGAGGATTACGAGACGCAGAATATGTCGAGATGGTTCATAGATGAGCAAATAGAAGAGGAAGAGCAATCTTCTTATCTCCTAGAAAAATTCAAGAAAGTTATGAACAACGAAGCTGGGATAATGGTATTAGATAAAGAGTGCGGTAAAAGGACAGATTAACTTAAGCTCAGTGAAGCATTTTGTGTAGTCGCGGTGGACGTTTGAAGGCCCTTGCCTTCAGACGTGAACTTTAGTCGGATGAGCAGCTTGAAAATATGCCGCAGCTACATCCTTCTCCGAAACTAGTATAAATTGATTTTTAATCTTAATCAAGTAAAATAATAGTTTTAGGACTAATATATTTCCTTGATCATTGTAGATAATTTCGACGATATAAACCTTGAATCTTTATGGAATAGCGCCGATTGGGGCAGGTTCGAAGATGAGCTTTTACAAATGCAGCGAGCTATTGCTTTAGCAACGAAAAATAACGATCGCGACGCACTTCGCCTGGCTCAAAAAATATTGACGAGCGATCTTGGCGCAAAAATGCTTGCTGTTCGCCGCGTTGCCGAAAACTGTAGTACTCCAGGGGTTGACGGCGTTCAGTGGATAACTCCCGTAGAGCGCATGAAAGCGGCCTTATCTCTTAAAGACAAGGGATATCGAGCGTTGCCCATGAAAATGTTTATCCTTCGTTCCCAATTTTCTAAAAAGGAACGGCACATCAAAATTCCAACGTATTACGATCGCGCTATGCAGACGTTGCACGCTTATGCGCTTAGCCCTGTGGGCGAAACGATGGGCGATCCCAGATCTTTCGCTTTTCGCAAAAATCGTTCCACGCAGGATGTCCATGCATACATCATGTCTGCCTTGAAAAAGAATGCAAGTTATGTTGTGAAAGCAGACGTGAAATCTTGTTATGAAAGCATCAATCACAAGTGGCTCCTTGCGAATATTCCCATGGATACCTTTGTTTTGCGAGAATTTCTAAAGGCTGGGCATATTTTCGTTGGGGAATTTTTCCCTCCAGAAGACCACGGAATAAGCCTTGGGGTCTCGATCAGCCCCATTCTTGGCAATATGGCGCTCGATGGGATGCAGCGTGAGATTTTTGAGCGATTGCATGGCTTGAGGTACGATGACGAATATCGCGATGGTTATCTGATTCGCTTCGCCGATGATATTTTCGTGACCGCCTACACCTCGGACAGAGCGCAAAGGATTATCGAGATTATCGACCACTTCATTCAGCAAAGGGGGATGAGATTATCGCCTGAAAAAACGGCGATCATCAGTGTTCACCAAGGTTTTGATTTCCTTTCACATCATTACGCTC
>BNTO01000262.1 GCA_025996655.1 Alphaproteobacteria bacterium | reverse complement strand
TTCTGGGTTATACAAGGAACTTTAGGGCTCCAAAAAACATGACCCCTTCACCAACACGTCAGTTTTTTCAGCGCAAAATTTGTGATTCCGCCTAAAGGCGAAGGTTTATACCCGGCCTAATGGAGATAAACTTTTCCTTAAGGGAATCGTGCGCTTAGTTTGTGAGTTGAGGATCTTTTTCTAGATATTGCAAGGGGTTGACAGGCGTTTTGTTGGCATTTCTTAGTTGAAAATGCAGCTGCGGCGTACGAACATTTCCCGTTTTCCCGACACGCCCAATATTTTGGCCTTTTTTTACAAACACTTTTTCTCCTTGTTTCGGGCGAGCTACATTGATTTCCTGCAAATGTCCATAAATGGAAATAAAGCCCGAATCATGCAACAGAATAATTATTTTCCCAAAGCCTAACACCAATTCGCCTGTATCCATAACGGTTCCATCCTCGCATGCCTGAACCCGTGTCCCCGCTGGCGCGCTGATATTAATCCCTTCGCTGATATTGTTATTGGGGAGTTTTTCTTGAAAACGACGCAACAGTTTGCCTTTAACAGGCCAAGCGTAGACTTCGGAATGTTTTTGCGGAGGCAGACGCCCGCCTTCGTCTTCATTTTTCAAAGAGTTGAGGCGGTCCGATTTTTCCAAGGCCTCGTCGCTTGGCTCTAAAATATCTTCTTTGCTGTCGGCGGCCTCCTCCGTTTCGAGGAAAAAATGGGGCGTGGTTTCCACAGAAATCACAGGTTTTTTCGACGAAGTGTCTTGACTTCCTTCTTTGGAATACGGCAGCACAAAAACTTTTTGTCCCGGAATCAGCAACGCGTTCGGCGAAAGACCGTTCAGGCGACAAATCTCCTGAACAGACATATGATAAATCTGCGCGATACTCCCAAGTGTTTCGTTTGTACGAACTTTATGATATTCAAAAAGCGGACGAACTTGTACGACTTCGCAGGAATCTTTGCGCGAGCACGCCGTAAACAAAAGCGCCAGGGATAAAAGTGCACACATTTTTGCACAAAGACGCATACACATTTCCAATTTTAAAAAACAAAATAGAAAACATACACATCAGTATAACAGTTTTTGGAAGAGCGAGGTCTTTTTCCTTTTGAGACGCTTGTTACTCAATGCCAATCAAAGAAATTTGAGGGCATTTTGAAGGAGGAGAAAGGCCCTTTTCCAAAGCTTTTATAATTTTTGGGGCTGACACCTGAGATTCTCAACATAACTCTCTTAGAAGCTTTTTTAAATCCTTTAAAAGCATCTTTGGATTGCCGACGTTGAACCGCCACTCACACTCTTTTAGAAACAAGTAAAAATGCTCCTTAGGAATACCATTGAATTTCCTTAAATGCCTTTTGGCCTGATTCCAAAAATTTTCAATTTCCTTGATAGGATTGTGTTTATCTGCAAGGAAT
>BNTO01000261.1 GCA_025996655.1 Alphaproteobacteria bacterium | reverse complement strand
CAGCCCGTACAGTATGTGCCGCAGCCTGTACAATATGCACCACAGCCGGCACAATATGCTCAGCCTGTTCCGATGCAGTACTATGCGCCGACGGCTTATTCTACCACTCCGGCGCCGATTACAGCAAGCAGTAGCGCTGCTAGACGGGGATAAACTCGACACATAAATTTCTGCAAGAGCGAGATACCTCCTGCTCTCCTTAAAAACATAAAACTTCCCTGTTTTTAACGAGAGCTTTAGGAGAAGTAAGGAACATTTTGTCTCAAGGTTCCCATAGTGGACGAGATAACCTTCTTTCCCTTCTTTCTATAAGGTAGACTTCCTCTGTAATGCAATTCTGGACGTTTTAAGTTTTTATGACCTCTCCTGAAATTTCCGAAAATTTGATCGATTCCCATTGCCATTTAGAAATGTTTTGTGACTTGGATCTTGTGATGCAGCGAGCCCTCGACCAGGGTATCTCTCACATGGTCACTATCGGAACGACGCTGGGGGATTTTTCAACACTGTCAAATATTTGCAAACGTTTCGATGGCTACGTTTGGATGACAGTAGGAATCCATCCCGATTACGCGGAAACGACGCCTTTAGACAAGGTTGAGGCTTATTTTCGGGATCTTCCCGATTGTTCCCATTTGATTGGGGTCGGCGAAATCGGCTTAGATTATCTGAACTTTCATGATAAAACCGTGAAAAATCAACAAAAGCAGCTTTTTGATTTTCAACTTCAATGGGCCGAAGATCACAATCTCCCTGTCGTCATTCATACGCGTATGGCTTTTCAAGATACGCTTGACATTGTTCGCACTCATCCTAGGACGCGTGGTGTTTTTCACTGTTTCGGCGAAGATAAGGAAGCGGCTCGGCAGGTTCTCGATTGTAGGTATATCCTTTCTTTTTCAGGAATTGTTACATTTAAAAATGCGAAAAGCGTGCAGGAAGTGGCGCGTTTTGTGCCCGATAATCAATTCCTCGTTGAAACAGACGCGCCTTTTTTGGCACCAACGCCGCATCGTGGTGAGCGCAATGAGCCCGCCTTTGTACGTCTCACCGCAGAGTTTGTTGCGCAATTAAGAGGGGTGTCGATAGAAACTCTTTGCGAACAAACCGTGCAAAATTTTGAAAATCTTTTTGGCGTGAATCTCCTCGAAAATTGAGTTTCGTCTTAAATTTTCTTCCCCCAAAATTGTTTTTAAACATGGGCTTTTTTAGGGGATGGACAGAAACGCAAAAGACTTCCATACCAAATGTGGGGGATTTTTCAAAAGAGCGCGGAAATATGGCTTCTTTTTTAGAAAAATTAAAGAATAGAAAGGAAAACAGTTCTCATTCTCGAAATTTTTGTCAAAAAAAGTTCGGACAAAAATTGCTGTCGCCGAAGGCTTGGAATTTATTTTTATGTCTTGGCTTTCTTGTCGGCTGTT
>BNTO01000260.1 GCA_025996655.1 Alphaproteobacteria bacterium | reverse complement strand
TTTTCGCGTAATGTTCCAATACCCTCTTTCTAAAATCTGTACTGTAAGCCAAATTAAAACCGTTAACAAAAATCACTAATAGGGTTTACATTTTTTTTGCAAATTTTTCAAGCCGCTTAGCTATAAACGTTTTCTTGATGGCAAGGAGATCTTTTTGTCCAATCATATTCGCTGAAATTGTTGCCATAGCTTGACTAAGCCCTTGCCCAAGAAAAATAACAAGTGCGTAAATGTTTGTACCAAAATTGTAAACAGTCGAGCATTCTTTCGAGACATGATTCATAACAGTTTGAACACAACACCAACCACAAATTTCTAAAAAATGCTTTAAAGATATGGGCGTTCCTGTTTTAAGGCAACCAAAGAACAATTCCTTGTTGAACTTTCTGTTTGAAAACGTTTTATAAAGCGTTCTCGATTTCTTACGAAAAAACAACAATGCCAAAAACGCAATTTGGAATCCTTCGGCGATGAGCGTAGCCATGGCGGCGCCTTTGCTGCCAAAACTTGGGGTGCAAACGTAAATAAAAATGTAGTCTAAAAACACATTAAGGACGCCGCCCACCAAAATGACGTACGTCACAACTTTTGCCTTTCCTTGCCCAATAAAAAACGCCGAGAAGGCGACGTTTAAACAAGGAAAAAATCCAAACATCAAAAGGATACGTTGGTATTCAACGCCGTCTTTCAAAGAATAACTTGGCAGAAAATTTAAAATATCTGAAAAGTAGGCAAGAGGAAGGAAAAATAAGATGGATAAAAGAGATAAATATATCATTTGCCAAACGGGGGCAGCTAATTTGTCATACTGTTGGGAGCCGTTATATTGCCCAACATAAACTTCCGCCGTTCCCGCAATGCCAATAAACATAAAGGCAAAAATAGAAACAAGAATGCTCGACGTCGTAACGGCGTTCATAGCGTCAAGGGAATATTTTGCTAGCATAAAACGATCGGTGACATACATTAACGTCGAAGAAAGTTCGGTAAGAACCATCGGAACCGTAACGCTTAAAATAGACTTAAGCGAACTATCGATCGTTTTATGTTCCATACAACATTAAATCTCAAAATCTCTGTGCGATTTCCTAAATTAAGAGCCATCCTTTGCCTGAAGATGACGCTCCTACAAAAAACCTTAGTCACCTTGGCGCAAAGTAGCATTTTTTGTGCAAACTCACAAAATTTTCGTTTAAAGACGCTACAACTTTTCCCTTTCTCAAAATTGGCCTCGAAAATTCAAAACTCCCTCCCTGTCTAAGTTCAGATACATATGAGATTGCTTCAGGGTTTTGACTGATGCAACCTCAAGGAAAAAGGCCTTGTCACACAATCTCCCTCCGCCGTTAGAACCAAGCAAAAACGTGTGTTTAAGGGATACGCCTCCCCCTTTCCTTTCAAAAAATATGAAGGGATGAAATCGAATT
>BNTO01000259.1 GCA_025996655.1 Alphaproteobacteria bacterium | reverse complement strand
TGTGCTAGCAGCAGAGCTTGAGGGGGACGACATTGTTTGATTCGGCGATTTATACGTGGAACTATAAAAGCCCACGATTTGTGGTTTAGAAAGTAATGGTTGGCTACTCGTTGTAGATGACGCTGAAGTAGGTCTACTGAATGGAGTTACGCTGGACGTTGATCGATTAAGAGGAATACCCGTACCAAATGAGTTTACACTGGACGACAATTGATTAATAGGTACGGACGTGTTGGAACTAGGCAGGCTTACACTGGATGTCATTGGATTAATAGGCGTGGATGTGGAACTAGATGAGCCCACGGTTTGTGGATTAGAAAGTAATGGTTGGCTACTAGGTGACGCTGAAGTAGGTCTATAGGAAGAACTGAATGGGGCCACGCTGGACATCGACTGATTCAGAGAAATATCGGTGGAACCCAATGAGTTTACACTGGACGACATTGGATTAATAGGTACGTACGTGTTGGAACTAGGCGAGCTTACATTGCTTGAAATAGGAACTTCATTCAAACCATGCGGGGCTGACAGCAACGTTTGAGCAGGTTGTAGGGACGCTTCTTTCTTCACTTCCTCCGCATTTTCGTTTTCTTTGACTTTTGGTGTTTTCTCCTTTTTATCCTTACTCTGCCCTTCCGTTTCTTTTTCCTTTGCCTCTTCTATTCCCTCCTTGTCTTTTGGCGTGTTCTTCACTTCTGATTCATTTTCCTGTTTTCTTTTTTGAGCATTTGCTCTTCGTCTTACGTTCTTATTTTTTTTCTTCGAACTATCTTTCCCATGCAGATCTAAAGACATTTCTTCCACTTCCTCCTCTTCATTACTTGAGATTTCTTTTTCTTTAGTTTTTCCTTTCTTTTTATCCTTCCCTTTTCCTTTTGTTTCCACTACCACTTCTTCGATCTCTTCAACTTCCTCCTCTTCATATTCAACTTCCTCCTCTTCATATTCAGACTCGTTACTTACGGTTTCTTTTTTAGGGTCATCTCTTTCTTTAATTTTAGTTTTCTCTTTTTTTTGAATGTCAGTTATCTCTTTTTTTACTTGTTGCAAAGCTTTTTGCATTTCTCTCACTTGATTTCTTAAATCATTTTGCGCTTTCTTGCTTTTTTGCTCTGAAACTTTTTTTGTCTCTTTGCCCTTTTGTTGTTCTGAGCCCGCATATCCTTTTCTTCCTGCCATTTTTTGTGGTTGACGGTTTCCAGGTGCGTAAGAGACCAAGATGTCGTGGTGCGATGGGATGGTACCGATTATTTTAGGCGATAGCATTCGTAAAAAATAAATGAGTTTCGCTATATTTTTATAAGGGGCTGACACCTAACATTTTTATGTTAAGGTGCGCGTATGTACATAAAACATTGCAAATTGAGCAAAAAAGAACAGCTAAAATTAATGGAATTTTTTGTTGCAGGAACGACAGCTAGAACAGC
>BNTO01000258.1 GCA_025996655.1 Alphaproteobacteria bacterium | reverse complement strand
TTATTTTTCTTTAGAAAATGCAGTGGGGGCGGCAGTAGAGGAGGAGGACACTGAGAATTTGTATTGGTGGAGTAAAATGGAGGCCACAAAGCATAAAAATCTTGTAGGGGGTAATTCTTGGGTGACTTTTGTGGATGCGCGATCGCAGGCGGTGGATCCAACGCCTTACGTTTTTTACGCGAAAACCTTGTGTACGAACCGATTTTTGGCAGAAGACATTCAACAGAATACGGTTTTTCAAAGCGAAGCTGCCTTGCCTGTTCAAAAAATTACATGCCTGCAAAGGCCTGTGTTTCCTCAATACTCTCTTGAGAAAGGTCCGAACAACGCAAAACTTATTTCCCAATTGTCTGCCAATTATCTTGGTTTTCCTTATGGACGAAACGAAAAAATGGCGGATGCCTTGAAAGCTTTATTGGCGCGGCATGTTGGCGAAGATAAAAAGGAATATAGCCAAGCGCTCTTGGCGCATCTTAGGGAAGTGACTCTGCAGAAATGTGTTAAACGCGTAGGGCATGAGGCTTGGCGCGGTTTTGTTGAAGGCACAAAGATAGAGATTGTTTTAAAAAAATCTCAAAATGTGGAGGAATGGTTCTTGCTTGCACAAATTTTGCAACGTTATTTTGCCATCAATTGCCAAGTGAATACGTTTGTGGCTGTGGTACTCAAAGAAGAAGAACGTGTCCTTTCTTCTTTTGAAGGTCTTTCCGGAGAACAATTTCTTCTTTGAAGATAGTATTATAGGCAATTTTCTTAAAAATAAGAACTGAGACATTTTAGGTACAAAGCTGAACTGAGTTATCTTCTATGACGGGAATTCTTGAACAGCCTCCTACTATACGAACTTACGCGCACAGAACAAATATTGTTTTTCTTTTCAAAACTCTGTAGTCTAAAGTGGTCGGTTTCGGTAAGAGCAAGCACATGAAAAAGGGCATTCATCCCAACTATCACAAAATCCGTGTCGTCATGACGGACGGAACAGCCTTTGAAACGAAGAGTACGTGGGGGAAAGAAGGCGATACAATTAACCTCGATATTGATCCTAAATCGCACCCTGCGTGGATTGGGGGTGGAAAAAGGCTCATTGATAGTGGGGGGCAGTTGAGCCGTTTTGGAAAACGTTTTCAAAATTTCGGACTCAATACAGAAAAAAAATGGGCGGCGAACAAAACGAAAAAAAAAGAATAGCATAGAGAGGCGAATCAGGCTAAAATAAGCCCGAAAAAGGTTTAAGAGAAATATTTTTTTTCAGTCGCTTGGGGGGAGCTGTGATAAAAAAAGGAACACGGGGGCAGTATGCAATATAGTTCAGCGTTACGGTCAGTTCAAGAAGAGGGATCTTTTCTTGAGGAATTGAATGCCGAGCAAAAAGAGGCCGTTCTTACAGTAGAGGGACCTCTTCTTGTTCTGGCGGGGGCAGGAACGGGGAAGACGCGG
>BNTO01000257.1 GCA_025996655.1 Alphaproteobacteria bacterium | reverse complement strand
CTTTTACTTGGCGCAACACATAGAGTCTCTCCATGTCCCTTTCACGAAACACCCATGACATTGTTCCTGCCTCAACAAATCCGTAACTTGACCAAAGTTATAGGATCCTTTTTGGGACCTGAAACATAACATTCCTAAATTGCGCTGACAGCAAGAAAGATCGACATTTTTTCATAAAAACAAAAAAACGTATGGGCCCTACGCCGGCCTTGCGTAAAAGTTCTTTAAAGGAAAATTTTATGGGCTTTTTTTATTGTTGCTTTTCGCTTCTGCCTAAAGCTACCCTGAAAGAATGGGGCACACGCCTTAACGCATCCTTTTTCAAAAGAGTTTGTCTCTTTGAAAACCCAAACTTCCCCCCATTCCGTTTGGGAAGGTTTTGTAACCAATCTCAATTTACATTTTTTTTAACATCAGGAGGATTTTATGAATCACGCTAACACCTTTACGACCCCTGCCTCGGCGCCGGCTCAAGACTTTAGCACGCTCGAAGAGACCGCTCCTAGGGAAAAAATAAGAGAACCGTTTTTACAATAAAAAGGGAATTCGAAAGAACGCAATACACGTTCGTAACTTTTGTTGGGGTGACAGATCGCCAGGGCGCGCCGGTAGATCGAAAATGAGAAGATGCAGATGGAAGGCGGTTAACATTCCGCCAAAACGTTAACTAGAAAAACGACCAATTCACATTGTCGCCAGCCTTACAAGAAAACATTATTTAATTGTCTGACTTAAAGACCGATTCAGGCTGGTAAATATTCGAGTATGGCCATTAGCGTTTTTCCTTGCTTTTCGTGACCCTTCTTCCTTGGTGCGGAGTTCGAGGATAGGTCGTGATCAATTTTTCTAAGTAGCTGCTGAGTTGAGTTAGAGAGCCGGCCTTTAGGAAATTCAGAATATAGAATTTTGATCAAAAGCCTGTGTTTTACGTTTTGAGGCATTTTGTAAAGGGCGGAGGTTCCGAGCAGATGATTCTTCGCTTCTGTAGTGGTGAGCCGTTTTACCCAGTTAGATTGCTGCAAGTAGAGTTCAACCTTCCTTCGACTATCTGGTATGGCTTCGACGGAGCAATCGCAACGAGGGTCGAAAGGCTCTAGTGGTGGCGTAGTGTATTGTACGGCAAAGGGTACATCGCTGATGCCGAAGTAACCTAAATAAACGATACTTTTCGAAATAATTGACCTAAAAGATCCTTGCTTCATAAACACAATACCAAATCTGAACTTCTCGCGTTGATTCAACCGGTACTCTGGAACGAGTAAGTTGCCTTCGCTGTTTCTGGCATTTTGCAGCGGCCCTTGTTCCTCGCTGCTCCCAAACACAACAGGCATCAACAAAAAATAAAGGGGCTGACACCTGAGATCCTCTCTATAACTCTCTTAGAAGCTTTTTTAAATCCTTTAAAAGCATCTTTGGATTGCCGACATTGAACCGTCCCTCACACTCTTTTAGAAACAAGTAAAAATACTCCT
>BNTO01000256.1 GCA_025996655.1 Alphaproteobacteria bacterium | reverse complement strand
TCGTATAGCTAAAGGAATCATCTTTTCGCAAAGGCAACACGCAAGTTCCGAAGCTGTATACACACTCTTACCTCTCTTTAGGATATCTACAAGAGCCCATAAGCCTGCTTCGCGCACCTCTAAAGGATTTCTTTCATCACGCGCTATTTCGCCTATGCGTTCAACCGGGAGGTCGTTTTGCGGAGACGTGTTGGCGTAAACAATAAGCTCGGCCAAAACCTGCTGACAGACTTCGGGAAACTGTTCAACTATCAATTTCAAATAGTCCGTTATGTCCTCGGAATCGTATTCTGTTTGATTGTAAGCAAGGACGTGCAGTACCTGGCCACGTGTCTCGTCCTTTAAAAATATCTCATAGAGTTGTCTTGCCTTTTTGCTACCATCGCTAAGGCAGTCTTCGCTACGAGGTGAGGAGTAAAAATCTGCGGCCGAACTTGCTGGAAGACGATCGGTTGAGGGATCCTCCTCTTCTTTCGTTAAAACAGTTGAAGGGCTATATTGAGGCCAGAAGCTTTATCAGACATAGATTCTCTGTGCTTTCCTTTCATAAGCGTTGGAGGACTCAGACGATACTTTTTTGCAAGCTTGGCTATGCTCTCTTGACTTTGAGGAATTTCGAGACGAATTGCCTCCGTCGTTCGGGCGTTCCTGTGGTAAATCTGTCTCCTAAAGCCTCCTTCCACACTTCATAATCTTGCTCAAGAATTATACAACAAGAATTTGGGACTAGACACCTAGAGGCTTTTCGTCTTTTTCGTGGGTCGCTTCATAAACGAAAACGGCGTCGTGGCGTGATGCTTCATAGATAGGCATGTCAATGGGGTGTAGAAGAAGGTCGCTCTTATGTTCTACAAAGACGCAGGCCGTCGCGCTAACCAAGCCCGCTGCATCGAGAAGTCCCGTAAGGAACAATTCCTTGGACAAGGCCTGCAAACAAAGATCAATAATGAGATGCGAATACCCCTTACGAAGTTCTTGACTTATGACTCGGACGAGACCTTCACCGTCGTAATCGTTGGCTAAAAAAACTTCTCTCTTCAAAGACTCCGGGCCGTCCAACTCACCTGCGGCATAGTCGTTCGATATATCCTTCTGTTCTTGCGTGTCCTGGGGAGTGGCGTCACGGATAGTCCGGGCTTAGATCCCCTCGAGTTGCAGGAAACAATTTTCGAGAAAGAGGAAGGAAAAAAGAAATTTCTTGGTACGGGTCATTTTTGCGCTCATATATCTAACTCCTTATTTCCTCATGGTATCAGCCTGCAGAGCATCTTGTCAAAACAATTTTTCGCCCATGTTTTTACAATTTTTTCGCGCTAAGACATTCCCCTTTCTTTGGCAAGCGTCAAGAAAAAAAGGCAAAGATAAAAGGGTTTACTCCCCTCACATTACTTGCTAAAAAATGGAAAAGATCTTGAAAAATAAGGTCCCAACATTCTGCGCTTCGAATTGAACCCTAGGAAAAGTGGATCTTTGT
>BNTO01000255.1 GCA_025996655.1 Alphaproteobacteria bacterium | reverse complement strand
GGCCTGATTTTGAAGGAATCAAAACGCTTCCTTGCCGCGCCCTTGTTCTTACGGCGCGTGCCGACAAGGGGCGGACCTATGATTTTGTCTCGCGCTATTTTGCGCCTCGTGTAGGCATCACGGAGGATCCTGTGTGCGGCTCGGCGCATTGTCGGCTGACTCCTTTTTGGGCGCGGATTTTGCATAAAAAAAATCTTTATGCAAGGCAACTCTCAAGGCGTGACGGGCTTTTAAAGGTAACGTATCAGCCGGGCGCAGAGCGTGTGATTTTAGGCGGACAGGCCCGAACTATTTTGCGCGGAACGCTAGATTTATAAGCCGGCTTCAGGGTTGGGCATCGCCGCACTGTGAGGTTGCCGGCGCTTATTCTTAAGATTGGGCCAAAGCAAAACAGCACACTTCGCGTGCGCCTGCAGCCTCTAAAGCGCGCTTACATTCGGCTAATGTCGCCCCGGAAGCAACGACGTCATCAATGACAGCAATTCTTTTCCCAAAAATTTTGGGGCGTGAGGCGTAAGGAACATACATACTTTTTTGAATGTTTTTTTGCCGATCCTCCACACCCTTTTTTTTCTGTTTCGGCGTGTAGCGCATGCGGCAAAGGCTATTAAAACCAATCTCAGGGACATCCGGTGCCCAGTGGCGTAAACCCATAGCGAGCAGGGCGGATTGATTGTACGTTCTCTGCCATAAACGCAGTGGATGCAGAGGGACAGGCACGATGAGATCGATATCGTCAAAATCCTGTTTGTTAAAAAATTGTGCAAAAACAAGCGCCAAAGAAGTGTCGTTCTTTTCTTTAAAACGCAAAAGGAATTGTTTCGAAAAATCGTCATAAACAATAAAGGAAATCACGTCGGTGGGCCTTTTGTTTGTGACGAATCCGGTGCACTGAGCGCAACATTGCGTTGACGTGTTGGCATTATACTTTTCCGAAGTTTTGTCTGTGATGGCTTCGCCGCAAATGCGGCAAACGTTTCGGTTGATAAACTTTAAAGAAAGCCAGCACTGCGCGCATAACGCGTGATATTCCTCAATAGGCGCTTGGCAAAAAGCGCATGTTGGCGGAAAAACAAGAGACTTTGCTTTGTGCCATAAAAAGGATGTTTTTTTAAGGATAACACGGAGGCGTTCGTTCATTCCCACTCTTGTTTATGTGCCTTATAGGTTTATCGTATTACAAAAAAACAAAAAAAGCAAGAAGTTTTCTTGAGTTTTTTGCCTTGAAGGGAAAACAATCTTCGCTAGAAGAAAATATAGTATATAATAACAAAGAAAATATTTTTTAATATTTAAAAATTAATGAAATTACATAAAAAAAATGAGAGTTTTAATTAAAAGATAGATGCTTTATAATGTACCCGAGGAACATTGGAAAGGGTACAAGAGATGTGTTGCAAGAAATGCAGAAGTGATTTCGTCGTAAAAAAGGGGTTTGTTCGAGGAAAGCAAAGGTATTTGTGGTAAATATGCAAGTATAATTTTGT
>BNTO01000254.1 GCA_025996655.1 Alphaproteobacteria bacterium | reverse complement strand
GGTTATACAAGGAACTTTAGGGCTCCAAAAAACATGACCCCTTCACCAACACGTCAGTTTTTTCAGCGCAAAATTTGTGATTCCGCCTAAAGGCGAAGGTTTATACCCGGCCTAATGGAGATAAACTGAAAGCTGCATCGTGCTTGAAAAAATTCCCAATTTTTACATTATGCTTAAAAAATTTCAATTTTTGATTTAGTATTAGGCATGTTCATGTGCACTTTTGTGTTTAGCCCTGGAGAAGCGTTGCAGATCATAAATAGTAAAAATTTTCCGCTGGAAGAGTACTCCTCCACGTTGTTCGAGGATATGTATGGTTATGGATATGAGTTTGCAGATTCAATAATAAACCGCAAGCAATACCACTTGTTTGATCCGATGGTAAGTGATTGGTCTTGCCAAATGCGGGCAATCTGGCTTTGTTGCTTGCTAAAAACCAAAAGTTTCCGCGATCTTGATGATGATTTTTTTTTTTGGATTAGTCCGCTTGCTTTACGAGTCTGCAATTCGTGTTAAACATGAAACCATTGGATCTGCTCCCATAAAAACTAATACCTCCTATTGGCCTGAATCCTTTAACTACACGCCAAAAAATAGAAAGGAGAGGTATACCTTTTTAGGAAAATGTAAAAAAATTATAGCAACAAAAATTTTGAGCGATTTGGAAGAGTGGTTTGCAGAGATACCTCTTTCTTGTGTCGTGCTTGGTGAGTTTTCGGATAAAAAGAAAGAAATAAAAGAGGAAATTTTACGCTGTTTTTCTTCTCCTGGATTTGCTATTTTCTCAGGAATTTTAATTCCTATGCTTCCGTTTTTTGCTAGCACTATAGTTACAATCAGTTTAGCGGCTTATTTTAATCTTCATCTCATAAACATTACGCGAGATATCAAAGAAAATTGCAATAGCCGCTTTGGGCTTTTTTGTGCTCATTCAAGAATTGATTGTTTCCGTTGTGATAATATTTTCAAAAAATTTATACACGAAAGGAAAGCACCAAAGTTTGAGCCGTCTATTATCATAGAAACGTACCGTTTTTATAAAAGTACAGACGATTGCAAAGAAAATGTAGATGATTTTTTGGAAAATATTACAAAAACAAAATTCTCTTACATTGATTACATTTATTTTGTTGATGCCGCCCACGAAATACTTCCTCAAAATGATTATAATGCACATATAACCTTAGGAAGTTGTTTGAATAATATGCAAAAAAAATGCAGAAATATTGGTGCTAACCTTGGACTTCATCCAGCAAGTCTTGCTGTTACAATTTTTTCTGCAACACAAAACTCAGAAGAAACAAGTTTGCATTTGGAACAAATGCTCTTTGATATTACACATATGCGAAGCGGTTCATTTAAAGAGGTTTGCTCTCAAACTAGACCTCCTGTAAAAGGTGCAAAAAGGGCAAAGATTTGATAAAAGGGCTTAGGTTCTCTGCCAAGAGGAAGTTGGAGATGCTTAAATACGACAAAATCATGAAAAAACCTGTAACGTTTCAAAGAC
>BNTO01000253.1 GCA_025996655.1 Alphaproteobacteria bacterium | reverse complement strand
TTTTGTTGCGATGCGAGGCAGCATTTCGTTGTTTTCCAAAGCTTTCAGAATGTGGACAGCCCTATCGGACGCGTTCGATGCCACCTGTGCATGAAACAGAATGAGCTCGTGATGAATCTCGGCGGTGTCTTTGTTGAGAGCGGTCAGCAAACAGGATTCGAGACCTAAATACGCCATGTAAATCTGAACTTGTACGAAATAATGCGAACCCACCCATTCAGCAGAGCTGAATAGGACCCGGGGATGACTGATTTCACAACCGTGCTTCACAAAATCACGCCAGAGAGAGGCTTTCATGGTTTTAGCTTCCCATAAAAGTGGGTATTTCAAATCCAAAGGGCCATCCCTTAAAATCCCATCGACATGACCTCGAATCTGCCCGCCAGCGCCATCCCAAAAAACGGTGTTTTTGTGGGAACCCTGGCTGGCTTGCTCAAATTCAAACGGCTTTTGCGTTGCGGGATCGACCGTTTCAAGAACAAAACCCGCTTCACGAAGCCAATGCGCCATAATGGCTTCAAGAACGTGTCCTAGCTCGAAAATCCTTTGCTGGGTTCCTGAAAATGGAACATCAGGTAGGATTCCAAGGCGTTGGTATTGCAAGCGCCTTGCGCACGTGTCGCCTAAACTCGAAGCCCCCAAATAATCACGAAGCGCTTCTGTTTTGAAAGACGCATCCAGAATTTTGTTCGCTTCCTCTGAAACGGTTTTCGGCTTTGAAGAAACCAACGGGACTTCTTCAGGAAAGAAAAAGTTGTCCATAAATCAGCCCTCCAAATTTAAAAGTTCTTGTTCTTCGATTTCACTTTGTCTGCAAATGTTGATGATGTCTTGCAAATTGAGTTTGCCTATTTCTTTGTCGAGTTCTTGTTGTGAATAAAGCGCTCGAAAAAGGGCTTTGGTTTTTCGCGCCAAGATAAATTCTTGTGCGAGTCTTGATTCCTCATGTAACGAGGTCGTCTTGGGGATATTGAGGTCCTTCATTTTCAATTCTCCTTTTTGCAGCAAATGGGTAAAAAAAACTTTCTCGATAAGGGCTTTTCGAAGCTTCTCGGGCATAATTCCGGCCATGATACAGACGCTTCTGTAATCGCCAGAATTACTGTAAAACCAAGCCCAAGCTTGTCTTTGCGCGTACGGTTCTGATGTTGAAAAGGCATCGCGAATCGCTTGCGTAACGACACCTTGCCAGAGGTTTTGTTCGGGAGTCGGATTCATAGAACACCTCCTATTTGCACAGTGAAATCGCCAAGCAAGTAAGATTCGATGTCGAGATAGGGAATGTCTTGAATCCCAGGTTGTTTTAAGGAAAACCCGTCTTTAAAACGCCGAAGCCTGGGTAAGCTTATTTTTCGTTTGATGCGAATCGGAAGTTTCGAAAAATCGCCATGAATATAGAGGCGAGCATAGTGTTTACCTTTAACAGTTGTCTCTCTTTCAAGGACAAGGAATCCAAGGCTTCGAGCTAAAAACGCGATATCATTGGCGAGTTGAGGCGAAGAGGATTT
>BNTO01000252.1 GCA_025996655.1 Alphaproteobacteria bacterium | reverse complement strand
TCCGAATCGATATTCATGTCTAATCCTTTGCAATTCATCCCTTTATTCTTGTTCAGGCAAGTATAATATTGATATTTTTTGTGTTTACACTTTCCAAGTGTTGCCACCATAGCTTTATTGCACTCTTGGCATCGAATTCTACTCGTTAGAGCAAAATCGAAAGGATGCCGCTCTGGCGGCGCTTTAAGGGGGCTTTGTCGGAGGATGTCGTGAACCTGATCCCACAGCGCTTCTTCAACAATCGCCTCGTGTTTGCCTTTGTAAAGCGTGCCATCTTGCGAAATATAGCCTTTGTACATGGGGTTTTTGAGCAGGAGGGCTACACGAATTTTATTAAAAAGTTTCAAGCGCTGGGCCTCGCCTTCTGAAAGTTCTAGGGCTGCCTTGGTGTTCAACTCTTTTGCGACAACTGTTTGCGAGGACGTTTCTACAAACCGCTTAAACATAAAGCGGATGAACGGAGCCAAAATCTCGTCCGTCATAAGTTTTCGGTCTACCGTTTTAAAGCCAGGCGGAAGGGTGCCTCCCGTCCAAATACCCAGTTTTCGTGACGTTGCGATCTTTCTTTTCACACGATCGCGCGTCATCGAACGCTCATACTGAGCAAGCGCCATTTTGTTATTCATCATAAACTCGCCGTCCGGCGTTGTGATATCAAAATGTTCTGTCACGGAAATAACGCTCACATTGTGGGGCTGAAACACAGAAGACATGAAAAAATAATCTGCCGGTGCACGCGTCAGTCGCTCATATTTGTACACGATAATGTTGTAGATGCGACCTGCTTCCACGTCTTTCAGTAACGCTCTTAAAGCAGGCCTCTTGGTATTGCCGCCCGTATAGCCATCGTCGCAGTAGATTTTTTCAAGCGCAACCCAATTTTCGTGTTCAGCAATAAAATCTCTTGCATAAATTTCTTGATTTTCAAGGCTTGTGAGTTCTTTTTTAATCCGATCTTCCTCGGAGATTCGAACATAAATTGCACATCGGATTTTCGTCATCATGATCTCCTCTCTAAGTGAAAAAATTTGGGACCATTCCAGCGCGTCCCCGTAATTTCGCGTGCTACTGCCGATAGCGAACGATAAACACAACCGTTGTACTCGACTTTTGCATCGTCTAAAACTTTCACCGAATGCTTTCGTCCGTTATACTCACGCGTTAGAATAATTCCTGGGGTCAAGACGTAATCCCCTTGTTTTCCAAGCAAAGGCTCGCCTTTTTCAAGACGTTTCGTATAAAGCTCCACTTGCTGTTGATCTTCTTTCGAAAGGCCCCCGAGGGCGCATTCTTGAAGCTTGTACGCCAACCTTTCCCGTAAGGCTCGTTTTTGCATATGGGAGGGCGGTTCATGACCTGTTTTTTCTTGCCATAGCTTCTTTAATTCTTTTATAGACAACGTTGAGAGTTGTGCAATTTTTGAATAAACGAAGTCTTTTTCTGTATTCATAAGTATTTCCAAGTTGCTTACTAAATTTGTCTCCCTATACTCTCACTATGCTCTCGATTTG
>BNTO01000251.1 GCA_025996655.1 Alphaproteobacteria bacterium | reverse complement strand
ATAACTTGGGGAAAAGATTGAAGGCGATAAAAGGGTTTACCCCCGTAGAATTTGTTGCTAAAAAGATGGGGAAAGAGTCGACGGAGTTTGCTCAAGAATTATACAACAAGAATTTGGGACTAGACAGCTAGTAACCCAAGAGCGGTTCTAACTTTCTTCATCTTCATCATATTCTCCTCATCTAACAGCCCATGCAAAACCCTTGCCGTGCCCGCGTTCAGGTAACAAATTTTACATGAGACCTACGTATGCCGGGATAGCGGCAAGACGGGCAAAACGCAAGTAAAAAGTTTGATGGTGTGCATCTTTTTCTGCGAGCGCCAAGGTTTGTTTGCGGCAGATCCAACCTCTTAAAGAAGTATGAAGTCAGCTTTTTACTCTCCGTCCTTTTTTTCTTTCTCTTCTTTTTCTTCGCCTGGAATATAACCAAACATTAAAAGGGCCATCTCTTCAGACTTTTGGTGCGCTCTGTGGCTTCGCCCCAGCATGCTGGCAGGATCAACCTCCACGATGGTTCCTTCCGGCGTTCCCGCAACGACGGGAATGCCATGCACGTCGTAGACGGGCTTGAAAAGCTTCTCAAAATGAGGCGTTCTGTCGGCATCAAAAACGCGACGGCGAATGTCGGCATTTTTTTCTTCCATGTTTTGCAGCTGCTGCAAGTCTTTCAAGCGCTGGAGGCCTTGTGTGACGTGGCCCATAAAGCTCGAGAACCCCGTCGGAAGGCTGCGGAGCGCATGCGTGAGCGCGGAAACATTGGAATCCGAACATGTTTGCCCCGACAAAGTTTTTTGAAATGTTTTGAACAAAAGGGCGACTTCCTTGCCGTTACTCACATGCTTGAAAATAGGGCCGTGGATGGGGATCGAAAAGTGCAAAGACAACGCGGGCGTAACAGAAAACGTGCCAACCGTGAGCTTGGAAAATTGCGCGCCAAAATCCGCCAGCGTTTGCGAAAAAGCAAGGGACGCGGAACGCAAGCTTGGATAAAACATTGGGGCCTGTTCGATCTCTTGCGCAGAAAGCGTGGCGCGCAGTTGAACGGCCGCGGGCTGAATTTTATCCAAAGGCGATTCGGGTGCAAGAAGGGCGCGCGTCACGCAGGCGTGGCGTTCCGTTGTTTCTTTAAGAATGATGTTCAGGCCCTTCGCCCAACCGCTGATTTCTGTTAGAGGAAGCGCAAGATTTTGCAAGGCCAAAACGTAGGATTGTATCTTTTCCGCGTTCACGTCAGGGGAGGGGAGGGCGCCCTCGCTTTGCAGGGCCTCAAAAACAGCGCCCAAATTCAAGGCCGCGTGGCTGAGGGCGCGGTTCCAGAGGTTTATTTTTGCCAAAAATACTCTTTCGCAAGGGTGAAACTTTAGAAGGGACGGGAATTCTTGAAGCGTTCCCACAAAATTTTGAAGGGGATACAAAAAGCATGTGAGCGTAGACATGCGGTCCGGGCTCATCAACAAGGTTGCTGTCCCAAAGGCGAACAAAACGGATGCTGATGGGATGAAATTTGTTTGTCCGAAACAAGGGGCCGTTT
>BNTO01000250.1 GCA_025996655.1 Alphaproteobacteria bacterium | reverse complement strand
GAATATTCTGTCGACGCCCCTGCCGAAATCACAAAACAAACACGCATAACCTACGAGGCAGAAGACAAAACTTATGAATTGTCTATAACTTTTTCACAAAGTTCTTCAGAAGAACCCTGGACAGTTTCTGACGTTTCGAGCGAAGAACCCCTTCCCTCAGACATAAAGGCCATCATAGGGAGTCCCGTCCGCATCCATACTGAACAGCTCGGGCTTTCGGCGCTGGTGGGACTTCCCACAGATCTTACGAGAGGCCTCAATTCTTTGAGTTATTCAACGCTTTTCAGTTCTCTTGAGGGTATTCAATCTTCCGTTGACAATATGGCAACGGGAGAGGGAGGTGGAACACTAAACAATTTATTTAATCAAATAGAAAATGTTGCTGGCAATCTGTCAACCGTAGAGCAGAAAATTGACGCCCTCACAAGCGAATCGCACTCAGAAGATGCTCCTGCGAATTTAGGGTTTGTTGCTGAAACAGTCAAACAGCTCCAAAATTACCTTACCGCAGCAAGCAACGTTCCTTTGGGAGAATCCGATACGGCAAGTAACCCAAGCGAGCCAACCAACCTCAATCTATCAGCGCATTTTGAAAAAGTCCTCAAAACCATCTCTTCAGGAGAAGAAAACTTAACAGGAACCCTTACAACAAGGGTTGCAGAGTCTCAATCGGAATTGTCAAAGCTCTTCCAAAATGTTTTAGGCGTTTCAGAAGGCGACTTGGAAGGGGCTGGAAGTTTGCGCGATCAAATGCTGGAAAATATTCGTTTGGGTATGGGAACGGTGGATCTTCAAAGAAAACTACTCGAAAGAATTGATACTTTAGAGCATCATGAAGGATTTTCTCAGAAGTACAGAACGATTGAATTCCTTGTGACAGGGAAAATCCCTGGTTGTTTTGACGAAGATGGGAAAGTAGAATCACTGAAAAAAACCGCTATTTTTATCCGCAAAAATCTTGAAAATAGAAAACTTTCCAAACTCGACGCGGAGGCTTTGGCTGTTTTGAGAAGGTTATGCGAATTTATTGACACGCTTGAAAATCTCTTTGAGAGCTCTTATTCCGATCAGGCTTATCACAAAATCGCTGAAATACTTTTAAAATTGTTTGGAGACCAAGTCCCAGGGTTTGTAGGGAAATTACAACCTCTTCTTGGATACGCATCTTCCACTCAGTTCTTTAAACCGGAACACCTTTCTTCCTCTCATTCTTCAAGACCACATCCTTTGATCTCTTCGCCTTCCTCGTCCTCATCTTCTTCTAAGGACGTACTAAACCCTGATTACGGTTTTTTCGCATGGGTAAAGTTAGTAGTGAAAGACATTCAGTGTTTCCTAAACCACAGCACCGCTATTATGCATCATGATAGGACATTTTTTAAGCAACAACTTGAAAACACCTTAAAATGCAAAAGTTTTGAAAATATTCTCTCTTTTGAATGGAATAGGGAGACTTATAGGGCCATCATGGAGTTTTGCCAAGAATCGCTTGATAAAGCACGGAGAATGGATCCTCTCTATCGAAATTTTGAGGCCCTCCAAAATTATGGCAGGGAGCTG
>BNTO01000249.1 GCA_025996655.1 Alphaproteobacteria bacterium | reverse complement strand
TTCTTGGGAACATCCATTCCTAGGACAATTTTTGACATTTTAACCTCCAAAAAGTAAAATTACACCGTCATGTCCCTCATGTACGCAGAGTCGCGCTCTTAGGATACGGTCCGGCATTATGACAACGCGGCGAGGTCTCATCAAGAAAGCAGATTCGTAATCTATGAAACCGTACAGTTTTTCCTCGCCGCCACCTTGTAGCAATAGCTATATGCCACAAGGCGAAGTTTAAGCTATTTTGTCAAACTCACGTACATGATGCCTAGTGGCGAGAACTATATTGAAGAAATGGAGGGGGCTTAAGGAAAGGATACGGCCTACAACAACTTACATGGGGTCTACGGTCGCGTATAAAGGGACAATCTTATACCGGACAATGGGAGAAGGACAAAAGACAAGGAAAAGGGGCAGCACTTTGGCCTCACGGATGTCATTATATTGGCGATTGGGTGAACGATAAGAAAGAAGGAAAAGGAACGCATGTATGGCCGGACGGACAAAAATATGCGGGAGATTGGGCCGATGACAGACAGGAAGGTCTGGGTGTTGCGACATTAGGAGACGGAAGCGTGTACTATGCAGGACTGTTTGAAAGAGGAAGACCGCAGGCTATAGAGTAATTATCTTTTCACAAAAGAAAGGCTAGGCCTGGACTAAAAATACGACTTTTTTTGAATAGGCCTCCATCTTTCCTTTTTGCGACGTATCCTTCCTCCGCGCTTTCTCCCTTGGGGGCTGGACCTCCGCCTTTTCTTTGCCTATCCTTTTTAAGGGGGAAGGCTTTTTTTATTTTGGAAATTTGCGTGACGAATCCTTTAGTGGTTCGCCTTCCAGGACGACGTGACGAAAAAATTGTTACCGTTCCTGTTAGGCCGTATGGTTCGGGCATGCAGAAAAGAACACCCGAGTGGATGGTGAGTTTTAGTCCCTTAGGTTCCACTTTGCTTACGGGAATGACGTTAGAAAATATGGGCGTTGCCGCTCTTTCCCTTTCGACGTTAGCGGATACGATCAAGGCTTACTCCTCTGTAAAAAAACTCCCTATTTTTACGGAGGTATTTGGATTAAATTCTGAATCCTCCCGCTATATTAGGGACGACGTTGATGGTGCTCTATTGACGGCGGCTCGCGTTCAACATTCTCCTTTAGTTCTTATGATTCCTGCCGGAGCGTTTGCCGCAGACGCCGAAGACGCGATGTTCCGTGGAAAAATAATCACGTGTATTACCGTTGTTCGCTTAGGGTTCATTCGCAGCAACCTACAAATTCTTCAAACGGGCCTTTTTAAAGATTGCCGTATTATTCGATTCCAGCAGCAGTTGGATCGGCTTATTTTGCATTGCTTTGTTCTTGAAAAAGTGACAACGATGACGGTCTTTAAACAAGACGGTTCTCCTGTTGGCGTTGGGGTGAATGAGATCAGTGTTTTGCATAATTCTTTTTGGGGCTGACACCTAACATTTTTATGTTAAGGTGTGCGTATGGACATAAAACCTTGCAAATTGAGCAAAAAAGAACAGCTAAAATTAATGGAGTTTTTTGTTGCGGAAACGACAGCTAGAACAGCTGG
>BNTO01000248.1 GCA_025996655.1 Alphaproteobacteria bacterium | reverse complement strand
GTCAAAAAGGAAACTTTTTCGTACTTTCTCCTTTTAAAAATCGGATTTTACGACAAAAATTTTGCAAAACTCATTCTTGCTCTTCTTCGGGGGGTGAGCTGTTAGGTTTCAACAGGGCCAAGAAGCACCGCATAGTTCCCAGTGTTGTTTCGGCTTCCTCAAAACGAGCCCCCATAATCTTGCTTGTAGCATCCTCCATGAAAACGAAAAGGCAACACTTCGGAGCTCTTCTATTTAACGTTTTTCTGCTACCCTGTGAGGGTGGGTGGGAAGCAGGGCTTTTTAGTTCTCCCTAATTCTTTTCAACTTGACCAAAGTCAAGATCAATAGGCGTGGGGCGACCGAAAATCATAACAGAAACGGTGAGGCGTTCGCGCACATCTTCAACGGATTCAATCGTTCCCGTAAAAGATGTAAACGGCCCGTCGGCGACTTTAATAACTTCGCCAACCTCAAAAGAGATCGTGCTGCGCGGACGTTCGTGCGATTCTTGGACTTGCGCTAAAATACGGGAAACTTCGGCTTCCGAAACGGGAAGGGGGTTTTTTGCGCCCAAAAAACCGTTCACACGCGGAACGCTACAAATCAAGCTCCAAATTTCATCCGTCATCTCAACTTTTACGAGAATATACCCTGGAAAATACGTTCGATTTTTTGTTGTTTTTTTCCCGCGGCGCATTTCGATAACTTGCTCGCTAGGGACAAAAAGCTCCTCAAACTGATTGAGTAATCCCTTTTTGGTGGCTTGTTCCTTGATGGTCTCAACGACGCTATTTTCTAATCCCGAATAGACACTAACAACGTACCACCTAGCGGCTTCTTCCATGACGACCTCTTTCTTCTTCTTTTCCTATTTTGTTTTTTCCCGAAATTGTTAAGCACAAATTTAGGAGTCCAGCGGCATTATTTCATAATACCTTGCAAAATGAAAATCAGGCTTTGGTCGACAATGAGAAGGTAAAACGCCATGATAAAGGCAAAAATACAAACCACAACGGCCGTCATGCTGGTTTCCTTTCGCTTGGGCCAGACAACCTGAGCTACTTCTTTTCGGACCTCCGCCAAAAAAGTTAGGCTTCGCTGGACGATGGACCCTTTTTGTTGACTCTTCATTTGTTCCTCTTTTTTCGTCACTATTCCGGCATTCCCTCCCCCCCCACACTCACGCTTCGTCTAAGAGAAAGTTCGCCCCTTTGGGTTCATGGCAGGAGTGGTAGGTCTCGAACCCACAACCTTCGGTTTTGGAGACCGATGCTCTACCAGCTGAGCTACACTCCTATTTTTTTGGATCCTTTTCGAACAAAATGGCCTTCATTTTTCTCTGCGAGGTCCTGGTTAGCGGAATATAATAAGCGAGCTCTTCTTTCACCCCTCTCTCTTTTTAGCAATAAACGCGTAAGGAGTAAACCCTTTTGTGGCCTTTGTGTAAGTCCCCATAATTTGAAACGGTACGAAAGCATCTTAACTTAAAAAATACTCCATGGGGCCCTGTTGAAACCTGTTTTTCTCTCGAAAATATAAGATTGCGAATATTTAATGTATCGTTGTTAATAAATAGCATACAAATAGTCAATAATTCGAA
>BNTO01000247.1 GCA_025996655.1 Alphaproteobacteria bacterium | reverse complement strand
AAGTCTTTGAAACGTAACGGGTTTTTTCGTGATTTTGTCGTATTTAAGCATGTCCAACTTCCTCTTGGCAGAGAACCTAAGCCTTTTTATCAAATCTTTGCCCTTTTTGCACCTTTCACAGGAGGTCCATTATTCTTAAACTATTTTGTGCTATTTTGAAAGGGTGGGTGGGGTGCAATCTCTTTGTTGCGTTGCATGTTTGGGAAAAGTCCCATACTTTCAGCGGAAGGCATAGTGGCGAAAATTTTTGTGTTATAATGGACTATTCAGAGAATTTTTCGGCAGACCCCGTGGACATAGCGCCTGTTTTAATTGTAGGGGCAGGGCCCGCTGGGTATACTGCAGCCATTTATGTGGCGCGCGCGGGATTGCAGCCCGTGCTTTTCACAGGGGCACAGATTGGCGGCCAATTGACGCAAACCACAGAAGTCGAGAATTTCCCAGGATTTCCCGACCCCATTTTGGGTGGCGATCTTGTCGAGCGTATGCGGGTGCAAGCCGAAAAATTGGGGACGCGCCTCATTTTTGAGCGCATTTTGGATATTCAAAACAATCCCCCATCCGTCCAACCTCAAACAAAGGAAACGCCTTTAACCGCTCCCTTTTTGTGTTTAGGCGAAAAGACTGTTTGCCCCGCCCGAGCTGTTATTCTTGCTACAGGGGCAATCGCCAAAGGTCTGAACGTCCCTGGTGAAGCCGAATTTCATGGATACGGCGTTTCGTCTTGTGCCACTTGTGACGGATTTTTCTATCGCAACAAAACTGTTGCCATTGTGGGCGGAGGGAACACCGCCGCCATCGACGCGTTGTTTTTGCCGCATCATGCCCGAAAAGTTTTCTTTATTCATAGGTGCGACTCCTTGCGTGCAGAAAAAACACTACAAGAACGTCTTTTTAAAAATGAGAAAATTGAATTTATGTGGGATTCTGTTGTCGAAGAAATTTGTGGTGAAACGAATCCCAGAAAAGTGACCCATATTCTTTTGAAAAACGTCAAAACGGAAAAGAAAACAACGCTTTCTGTTGATGGCCTTTTTGTAGCCATTGGTCACAGTCCTCAAACGGATTTTTTGAAAGATAAAGTGGAACGCGACAAAGAGGGCTACATTATTCGGGCCCCTTTTTCAACAAAGACGTCTGTTCCTGGAATCTTTGCTGCCGGAGACGTGGCTGACCCCACTTATAAACAAGCTATAACCGCCGCAAGCCTAGGGTGCATGGCTGCTCTTGATGCTCAGCATTTTTTAGAAGAGAGCCTTTAAAAAGCCTTACGATTTAGAGGCAAAGCTTGTCTTTTTTAGAAGTTAACTATTTTACGGGGAAATCTTCTTTCTTTTGAAACACATTTTTTTCTATCTGTCATTGCGCCCTGAGAAGCTGTCTTCACAAACAATCAAGTCTTTTTAGAAGAACCATGGAATGAGCCATCATCACTCTATTTTTCGCTGATTTAACGGCTATTTCGCAATCTTTCGCCAAGCGCCTCAATCCGTTGAACCAACCAAAAGTTCTCTCTACGCCCCATCTTTTAGGTAGAATTTCCCATTCGGGCTTGATTCTTTCGGAAATTTCAATTTTTTTCCCAAGTTTTGT
>BNTO01000246.1 GCA_025996655.1 Alphaproteobacteria bacterium | reverse complement strand
TTCGATTTTTTCAGGTTGTTCGAGGTTAGAAGCCCGAATGGTCTATTTGCGAAAACCTCTCTTCTCCCACTCCCTTTTTTTTAATCATTTTCTTGGTAATATTGTTGAAATACTTGTTCCAATCTTCGTAGTGAAGTACGTAGGACTCAAACCAAGAGGGCCCCTCCCTCTCGTATAAGGAAATTTTCATCTTCAGCGTTCGGGAAGAAAAGATGTCGCTAAAGCTCGGCCCCCCCCTCCCTTTGATGTAAAAAAATGCTTCTCTTGGGTTAAAAAGATCATCATCGAAATTCCAAATCGTCATTGGATATAGAGAAGGCATAACAGGAATGCTTATTGTATTTGTGTAACTGAAAGACCTAGAAGAGGGGAGATAGGGATGACTGAGCCGTTCCTTAAGGGACTTGGCGGTAACCCAACCGGACTTGAGGAATGCGAATCTTTCTGGGATTGGGAAGGAATCGACGGATTTGACGAGCTTGAGGGGCTCGGGAAATGGAAAGGGAAGAGAAAAGAGCTTGAGGAATTAGAGGAGCTCGAAGCACCTTCGGGATTTAACGAATCTGTAGGATTTATAGGATTTTCGTCATTGGTTGAGGTTGAAGGACTTAAAGAGCTGACGGATGTTAAGGAACTTGTGGAATTCGCAGAGGCAGAGGAATCGGATAAGGTTGAGGCGTTAAAGGAACTTAAGGAGGTAAAGAAGATTGAGTTATTGGAGTTAAGAGCGTCTACGCGATCAGGCAACTTGCCGCTTTCTTAGGCGCAAACGTGCACATTTGCGGAGTTTGTCGGATAGCAAGGGAGACTTAGTAAATGATGTAATATACTCCTCTGCCATGACAGCTTGGAATTTTCTCGAAAAACAGTTATAAAGAGTCCATGAAAGCAAATTTTTTACTCCAGAAGAAAGAGAAGACCTTCGCAGTCGTCACAGGGCCGAGAAGGATCATCGAGCCGCCGACAGAATAAAGGTCGTTTTGTTGGTTGATAAAGGAGGACCGTTTCGGAAAATTGGCGAGGCTTTGTTTTTGGATGAAGAGACGGTGAGCAAGCATTTTGACGAATATTGCGAAACAAAAAAACTTTCTATCCCGACGGGTGGATCTCAAAGCAAGCTTTCTCCAGCCCAAACAGCGGAATTGATCCAACATTTGGAAGAGAAAACGTACACCAAAGCTTCTAAAATTTGTGCGCATATCCAACAGAAATACGGGGTTCTTTACCACGTCAAAAGTATGAATGTGTGGCTTGTGCATCACGGTTTTTCTTACAAAAAACCAAAGCTCCTACCCGAAAAAGCCAACCTTGAGCAGCAAGAAGTTTTCAAGAAAGAGGTCGAAAAACTCAAAAAGGAAACTCCTGAAGACGAGCCGATTTTCTTTTCGGACGCCGTGCACCCTACGAGGACTACAAAACTTAGCTACGGCTGGATTAAAACAGGAGCCAACAAAACCTTGGAAACAATGGCATCATGTACGTGAGTTTGACAAAATAGCTTAAACTTCGCCTTGTGGCATATAGCTATTGCTACAAGGTGGCGGCGAGGAAAAACTGTACGGTTTCATAGATTACGAATCTGCTTTCTTGATGAG
>BNTO01000245.1 GCA_025996655.1 Alphaproteobacteria bacterium | reverse complement strand
AAATTAAAGAATAGAAAGGAAAACAGTTCTCATTCTCGAAATTTTTGTCAAAAAAAGTTCGGACAAAAATTGCTGTCGCCGAAGGCTTGGAATTTATTTTTATGTCTTGGCTTTCTTGTCGGCTGTTCCTCCCTTAATCTTCCAAAAGTAGCCCTTAAAAAAATAACCGTATCCGCACAACCGGGCGCCAACAAAGACTTTGTGACTCTGGTTCATTTTGTTTTTCCAAAGACAGAGGACCTTTACAAAGAATTGAAAAAAATGGATGCCACGGCCTACTTTGCGGTAGCCAACCAACTGACGGCAGATTTTGCTAGTGACTTAGAAATCATCCCCATTGAGATTGCCCCTGAAATGACGCTGAAAGAGAACGTTTACTTAAAAGATTTTCGCACCAAAGCCGTGTTGGTTTTCGCACGCTATGACAGCAACCTTCCGGGCGTCCACAGAGAGGAATTAAGAGTTCGCGAATCAAAAGTGAATATTTCCTTGGAGCGGGCAGGCTTTGTTGTGACTTATTAATTGTGGTCGAAACAACTTAATTGTGGTCGAAACAACGCTCCAATTTAGGAAAAACAGCACTTTTTTTAAAGTCTTAGTCTTCTAAAAATGGTAGCATCCCCTAGCGTACAGCTAGGAAGAAAAAAAGATGGAACTTTCCTATAAAGAAATTCTACAAAGATTGCCGCATCGCTACCCTTTTCTCCTTGTGGACAAGGTCGTGGATCTTGTCCCTCATGAAAAGATAACGGGCATAAAAAACGTAACCTTCAATGAGCCCATGTTTCAGGGGCATTTCCCCCATGATCCCATTTTCCCGGGCGTTCTTATTGTTGAAGCCATGGCACAGGCAGCTGCCCTTTTGGCTCTTGTATCGATTCAGCCTGAAGTAGCGGATGACGCCCCATCCATCTATTTTATGACGATAGACAATGTGAAATTTCGTAAGCCCGTCCGGCCAGGCGACACGCTTCGCCTTTGTGTCGCGAAAGAGCAAAGCCGTAATACCGTGTGGAAAGTAGCTGGAGAGGCCTGGGTTGAACACGAAAAAGTGGCTGAAGCGAACTTGATGGCTATGATACAAAACAATTGAGCAGATCCATTTACAATAACTTTTAAGAAAATCTAGCAAGCGTCGCGGGAGTCTGCGCATGAGCTTGGCAGAAATCAATGCAAGATCAGACCTTCGAGATGTTGGAGGCATTAAATACCAGCCAGAGCTCTCAGAAGCCATTCACAAAAGCTCTTATTTTCCTAGTCACATTCAATAGGAGAGACCTTCTCCGACTGAACCAACCAATCTGTTTCAGGTTCTGCGGGGTTTTTAAGATCCACGCTTCTTAGATCATCTATGGCAAGACCGTATTTTAGGAAATAGGGTTGATCCTTTTGAGCGAGGTACATTAAGATGTCCTCTTGTATAAAAATAAGACCACGGTAAGAGAAATCGTATCCGGTAGGACGCTTAGGATCACTTAGATACCTGTCTAATCCCAAATTCTTGTTGTATAATTCTTGAGCAAGATTATGAAGTGTGGAAGGAGGCTTTATGGGACAGATTTACCACAGGAACGCCCGAACGACGGAGGCAATTCGTCTCGAAATCCATCA
>BNTO01000244.1 GCA_025996655.1 Alphaproteobacteria bacterium | reverse complement strand
ATTAAAGGGAAGAGTCCGGGCTGTTTCAAAGTATTTTAAAACGTTAGAAGAGGCTGTGAAGGTAAGTTGTTACAATATATCGGAGGAGATCGCAAAGATGCAATATTTTCAGGCCGCTTAGCTATAGGTGGCTGGGACCGAAGGTTGTCCAAGGATGTGCCGCACGGGAAAGGAATTTTAGTGTATTCGAATAATGATAGGTACGTTGGTGGATTTGATCATGGGTACAGAAGCGTGTATGGAATTCTTACTGATAAGAATGGAATTGTAATATTTGAAGGGCAGTGGAAAAACGATATCCCAGTATACTGAACCTCTTCCCTTTTAAAGATCGCAGGATATTATATTGTTGATTGGGGCGCCAGGAAAAATACGGCGCGCCCTTTAAAAGGGGACGTAGAAAAGGGCAACCGCGCGGCGCTTGAGAAGGTGACAACGACGGATGCAACGTTTGCGACGTGCTTGTGCGTGGCGGAGGCGTTGCTGGAGGGGCGTTGGCCGGATGTCACAAAGGGGGCGACGCATTATTATTCCACGCTGTTAGCGACCCCTCCCGTTTGGGCCGCGCGCCTCACCGCGCGCCTCAAAATCGGGCAACGAGAGTTTTCATTCAAAGATAGATGAAGCTTGGGCCCACTCAGGCTGAGGTTCTTTACTTAAAAAAATAAAGTCAATCGAAAATATTTTTAAAGTACTCAATAATTACACTAGTAAGTTTAGGATTCGCAAATCGGATTATCTATCTTTAGCTGAAAACTCTCCGGGCAACATCTGTTTTTTAAGGCGTAGAGAGCAGGGAGGCGTTTCGGACTTTAAATCCGACAGTTCTTGGTGTCGGGCCTCGCTTTCTAGGCCTTTCAGGAATTTTTCTGAAGGCCAACAAAACGCTTTATCTTTAACGATTTTTTAACCTTTTACAAGTCACCATAACTCTATTGCACGTTATTTCTTTGGATTGTTTCGTGCGAGCCCGTCCTTTGGCGTTGTGTTTGGGTGAGCTGAACAGGGCGCTTTATGTGTTTTTTTGTTTTTTAGGGGGATTTTTATGTTGAGTAAAAAAGTTTTATTGACGTCTGTGGCGTCTTTGGGTTTGTTGTCCTGCGCGCAGGAAGGTTGTACTAGCCTCTTACTTCAGGGGTTCCCTCTTTTTCAGGTTTCTGGTTTGAAGTTTGTACCCCCTGTTGCTCCTGCGGACAAAGGTCTGTCCAATCTAGCGCAAGAGAAGGAGTCCGAAATATCGCTCGGAGCAAAGGAAGAGAAGGAGAAAGAGTCCGAAAAATCGCTCGGAGCAAAGGAAGAGAAGGAGAAAGAGTCCGAAAAATCGCCAGGACTGGCGGATGTCGCTGCCCACAGGGACTCGGTCGGCTCCTCTGTGTTGGCCTCCGTCCTGGGTGAGGTTCACCCGACCGAAGGGCTCGGGGGCAACACGGCTGGTGCGGGCAAAGAAACATTTTCTGGCGCGGCTAGCCATCCCGAAGGGTCCTTGCTCTTTGGCGACGCATCTACAGCTCCACCGCTGCCATCTTTTGCTGCGGTTCCGTTGAGAGGTGTTTCTGCCGCTCGACAATTTTCTCTGTTTCCATTCCTCTGGGGTTCTCCCTTTGCCGAAGATCTCTT
>BNTO01000243.1 GCA_025996655.1 Alphaproteobacteria bacterium | reverse complement strand
ACCCTTTGGCTGTCAAACCCTTCTTTCGCTGTCCCCCAACTGCTTTCAATACACGTCCCCAGTACAACGCTCACAGGGGTTATCAGTAAAAACTTCTTAAAGTTCATAAATTTTTCTCCATCATCAATAAAAAAAACATGCGCCCGCCCTAAAAAAACGCACTCTATATTTTTAATATAAGAAAAGATGGCACTCTTGTCAAGATAAAAAAAGCAACAAACACAAAACTGTTAAAAGAATGCTTCATTAAAATCATTCTGTCTGTGTGCCAGGTAGCTTCAAAATACCAATCCCCGCTCATTCCTTGCGGCCGCGCGTCCCTTCCTCTATGATGGTATCAATATTTTTTTTATTTTTTGCAAAAATGTCTTCCGAAATTCGTAATGCGCTCGTGGCGTTCTCCCTTTGTTTTGTCATTTTGGTTGGGTTTAATTATCTGACGGAGCGTCCTGCGCCCTCTCAAAACGATTCTGGCGCCTCGCGAACGCCCCCTGCCTACGTTAATAATATCCCCCTAAATGCGGGCACGTCAAAGCCTTTGACGCGTGCGGAAATTTTGAAAAAAACGCCTCGCATTTCGCTAAAAAATACTAAAATTTCCGGATCCATCAATGTGAAGGGCGCCTTGCTCGACGATGTGGTCTTGACGGACTATCTTGAAACGCCCCAAGAAAAAGAGAAATTTATTGCGCTGCTGAACCCAGCCACCGCGGCAGAGCCTTATTTTGCCACGCTTACGTGGACGGCTTCGCAAGAAAAAACGCCGCTTGATCTCCCTACCGAAACCACAGAGTGGACGCGAGCGCCCCAGTCGGCGGAAACGCTGGAACCCGGGAAGGACGTCATCCTCACGTGGAAAAGCCCGCAGGGCCTCACGTTGACGCGCACCTTTTCTTTGGACGATAATTTCATGATTTTTATTACCGATCGCGTTCAAAATGATTCTGAGCGCGATGTCACGCTTGAACAGCACAGCCGCATTATCCGAAGCGTCCCCTCTCAAAAACAAACCAGCTCCGTCCACGAAGGCGGCCTTGTGTGTTTTGATGCCGATTTCCAAGAAATAACGTTCGAAAAACTCGCCAAAGGAAAATCCCTTTCGGGCGCCGTTTCGGACGGTTGGGTGGGGTTTACGGATAAATATTGGCTTACGGCGTTCATTATCAAAGGGACGCAGCCCTCCACCACGTCGCTTTCCTTTAACCATCATTTTTCGTGCCAAACGACGAGCGTTTCGATTCCGCTTAAAAAAGGCGACAGCGTGGAATACAAAAATATGTTTTTTGCCGGCGCGAAAGTTTTGAAAAGTTTGGACGCGTACAAAAAACAGTACGCCATCAAAAAATTTGATTTAGCGGTGGACTTTGGGTGGTTTTATTTCCTTACAAAACCTTTGTTTTTGCTGATGCGGTTGTTGAACGCGCTTTGGGGGAACATGGCGCTTTCCATTGTCGTGCTCACCTTGCTGAGCAAAGGGGTCTCGTTCCCTCTGGCGCAGTCGTCTTACAAGTCCATGAGTCGGATGAAAGAACTTCAGCCAAAGATTGATGCTCTCAAGCAGCGCTACGGGTCCGATAAAATGAAAGTCAACGAAGAAATGTTGCGTTTGTACAAAAAAGAAAAAATTAATCCGCTGTCGGGGTTTTTGCCTTTGCTGATTC
>BNTO01000242.1 GCA_025996655.1 Alphaproteobacteria bacterium | reverse complement strand
AAAAAGAGCGAAAATCAAAGGGTTCCCCTTATGGGCCGCAAAAAAAATAACAGCAAAACAAAAAATAAGGACAAGGATAAAGGGATTTCTAAGATGCGAGCCCCTTACGAACGCGTGTTTTCCAAGGAAAACAAGAGGTGCCGTTAGAGAGGGCTTTGTAAGAACCTGTCTTCATGGATCGGTAAGTCTTTTTAAAAGGACAAGAACATGCGCAATAAGTATGACATTAACAGCCGATTTTAGAGTAATTTCGAAATCTTTGGCCAAGCGCCTCAATCCGTTGAACCAACCAAAAGTTCTCTCCACAACCTATCTTTTAGGGATAATTTCCCATTTGGGTTTGATCCTTTCTGAAATTTCAATTTTTTTCCAAGTTTTGTAACAAATTCAACGGTTGTTCTTCTGTAGCCTGCGTCAGCGCAAACGCCCTCAAGTGTGGGGTATAGTAAAGCCTATCGAAAATCGCTCCACGATGCCAAGTTTTTCACTCAGGAAACAAGGAGAAGTGGCGAAGCGATTTTTAATAGGCTTTACTATATCTCTTCAAAGCCTGTTCAAAAACGGGGCCTCCTGCTACCGTATCATGAATATTTGCAGCATGAACCGTCACATACAAAAGGTGCCCTTGAAGATCTGTAACAATAGGTCGTTTACGACCTTTTATTTTTTTTTCCTCCGTCAATACCTCTCTGTTCGGCTCTGTTGGTTGTTTTAATGCTTTGTGAATCAATAAGGCTATAACTGGGGTTCGGGTTTCGTCCAAAACGAACACGGCTTTTCTTCCCAAGTTCTGTCCTCCTGTGTTCCCCAATCCCTTTGTCTTTAGCTCTCTTATAGAAGTTGTAAACACTTTTCCAAGGAAGAAAATCTTGAGGGAGCGGACGTCCTTGGCAGCCTGTTTTAATAACGTAAAATACGGCGCTCACAAGGGCTTGTTGTGAATGTTTTCTCCTGTTTCCGTAGGATCGTGTATCAAAATGATGTTTGATAAGATCCCACTGCGGATCGGTACAATCGCTTTGATATCCCATTTTTTTATAAACGAATTTTTCTTTTCCCTATACCTTATAGCAGAGTTTCAATTTTTCATGAAGACAGGCTCTAACTTGCCTTGTAACATTTTTAATGTCCAATGCTCATGCCCGTCAGGACAAGGCGAACAAACTGTCGCGACAAGGAACGCCTCGGCACGTCCATCAAGGGCACGAGGACGAGCAGCTTTCGGCATCCCTTCCAGAGTCGCTTCAAATCCATTCTCCACGAATCTTTTCCTGACTTGTTCAATAGCAACGGTACTAAGGCTCGTTGCTTTGCTGATCTCTCTATCCTTTAAGCCATGATGGGCCAAGAGCAAAGCATGCGCCCTGTTCCGTTTTTGAGCCGTGTGTTTTCCACGTTTTACGATATCTTCTACAATCCAAACTTCTTCTGAAGTAAGGGTAACTTTGTATAATTTTCTCATTATTGGACTCAAGCTTAAAACTACTTAAGGAAACATAACGCGTTTACCCAAGGATACAAAAATGATTATGTAATAGGCGGACAATCCCGAAAGAGAAAATTCGTTTTGATTTGGAAGATCTTACGCGCCGTCGTGACGTTTTGGTTCGTTCACAAAAGAAGAAAAGCAAAGGCTTGAAAAGAGTCCCTCAGAGAGATCTG
>BNTO01000241.1 GCA_025996655.1 Alphaproteobacteria bacterium | reverse complement strand
TTTTCTAAGGCTTGCCTCGCCTCATAACACCCTTTGTGGGCACGATGTTTCGGTGTTCGTTCGTGATGTGTCGGGGTTCACAGGGTCTGCGGCCCTCCTTGTTTGGGGGCCGGCCGTCAAAACCCTTTTTGTGGACCCGCGTTACACGCTGCAGGCGAAGGCCGAATGTCCGCAGTTTGACATTAGAGAATGCACGTCTTTGGGGCTTGAAGAGCCGATGATAAAAAATTGGATTCAAGCGCTAGGAGGAAGTCGATGTTGGGCGTATGATCCCTCCAACATTTCCGTAGCGTATTTCAAAAAAATGAAAGATCTTTTTCCTTTTATGCAATGGATTCCTTGTTCTTGCCCGGCTGCGCCCGACGAGCAAACGCGTGAAAAAGAAGGATACCGAATTCCCCAAGACAGAACGTACGCTGAGAAAAGGGCGTTCATTCTCCAAAAAACGCAAGAGTTTTTAGCGCAAAAGGGGCTCCCCCTCCAAAAAAAATGGGGCCTCCTGATAACATCGCCCGAATCGATCGCTTGGCTCACGAATCTCCGTGCCAAGCATTGGGCTGCGTCGGGTTCTTGTTCGCCAACATTTCCGTCCCTTTTTCTTTTAACGCCTCAAAAATCTTTTCTTTTGGCGCCGCCGCCTCCCGCTCCTTGCGCAGAAGACGGCGCACTCGCTTTTGAATATTGTGCGTGCCCTCCCTCCGAATTTGGCGCAACGCTCGCGAAAACACTGGCCTCTGAACCCTTAAACGTTTTGCTTTTTCAAGCATCGCAAATGCCTCAACAGTTGTTCGAAAGGATGCCGCCTCCGCCTGCCCTTCAAACGCTGGATTGCCCCGACGCTTGCTTGGCGGCGCGCAGCATGAAAAGCCCCGCCGAAATCGCCAGCGCGAAGTCCATTCATTTTTGGGAAGGGCTGGCTATCGTTCGCCTCATGGCGTGGCTGAGGCGCCAACAAAAGGTAACCGAACACGACATCGCCCAAAAATTAGAGCAACTGCGCAAAAAATGTGCGCTTTACCGAGGGCCCAGTTTTGCGTCCATTGTGGCGTCTGGCCCGCACGCCGCCATTGTTCACTATGGCCCACGTGCCACACATCCTAGCCCGGTCCAAGATAATGTTGTCCTTCTGATGGATGTAGGGGGGCATTATGAGGGCGGCACGACTGACATGACGCGCACCCTTTGGCGCGGGCCCAATCCGCCCCCCCAAAACATCATGCAAACCTACACACGCGTTTTAAAGGGGCTAATTGCTCTGAACCTTGCGCGCTTCCCGGAGGGGACAACGGGGGCGCAACTGGACGCCTTCGCGCGGCAGTTTTTGTGGCAAGCCGGCCAAGATTACGCGCACGGAACGGGGCACGGCGTCGGGAATTATTTGGCCGTGCACGAGGGCGCTTTTAGCGTTTCGCCGCGTGGAGGCGCCGTGCCTTTGGAGGCTGGGATGATCCTTTCGAATGAACCTGGGTTTTACAAAGAGGGCGATTTCGGCATTCGGCTCGAAAATTTGCAGGTTGTCGTAGGGGAGAAGTTTTTGTCTTTTGAAACGCTTACGCTCGCCCCCTTTGACGCACAACTGGTGGATTTTTCTATGCTTACGGCGGAGGAAAAGGCGTGGCTGAAGGTGTATCACCAAATTGTGTGTGAGAAATTTAAAGATGTCTTGTCAAGCGAAGGAGAAAGCGACGG
>BNTO01000240.1 GCA_025996655.1 Alphaproteobacteria bacterium | reverse complement strand
CCTGAAATTGAGAAATAAGGGAAAAAACATTATACAGGGTCCTGGGTGGAAGACGACATGAACGGGACCGGCGCCTAGATTGTGTTAGACGGAAGTAAATACGCAGGGGACTTTTTAAAAGACAAAATGCACGGGAAGGGCGAAATGACATGGCCTGAAAGCGAGAAATCAGGGAAAAAGCATTACAAAGGGTTCTGGGTGGAAGACAAGATGAACGGAACCGGCACACTGACTTCCGCCAATGGCAGTACATACACAGGGGACTTTTTAAAAGACAAAATGCACGGGAAAGGCGTCTTGGTATACGCGGATGGCAGAACGTACGCCGGAGACTTTAAGAACGACAAGCGGCACGGTAAGGGAATTTTGACGTACCAAACCGGCACCACGTACGAAGGGTACTATGAGAATGATAAGCGCGATGGCCAGGGAGTAGAAATACAGAAGGATGGCAAGAGGTACGACGGCCATTGGAAGGCTGCCAAAAGAGAAGGCCACGGAACTCAGACATGGATCACTGATGGAGTTACGTACACTTATACCGGGAATTTTAAAGATGACGAACTAGACGGAGAAGGTATCTTGGAGACAAAAGACGGGAAGTTTAAAGTGACTTATCAGAAGGGCAAGATAGTATCTCGAGAAAAGATCCAAGCCCCGGGGAGGAACAAGAAATAAGAAAGCAGAGAAGTTTCTCCTGGCGAAAACAAGCGTTGGCGACCGGGTTTGGTTTGTTATGTTGACGGAAACGACATCACGACTCGGGCTCTTGAACCCTTCGCTTGGGACGCCTTCCTATTTTAACAATGTCTGGTGGTCAGGGGAGGGGGGACCTCCCGGGTGACACCTGCGACAGGAGAAACGTATGAATAGAAAGAAAGTTATAGCCGCTCTTGGGTTTTTAGGCGTTTTGGCGAAGCAATCGATGCAAGCGTCGTTCGATCCGATAAGGGTTCTAAAAGAAAACGAAGTCGAGAACGGGTTCCTCGGAATGAATAAGTACGTCGTAGTCAGAGTTGGGAATCTTCTCGGCAGATCGGACAAAACCCGAAAAGTAGCTGGCATGTGCGCGGAATCCTACGCCTGGATAAAGGTCTGGTACTTCAAAAAGGGCCCTAGGATACGAGCACTTCCCTCATGCCCGGAAAGCGAAAGGAAAAGGCGCCTGGAAAAAATGGGGTTGCCGTACGAAATAAAGCATCAGACCTTCTTGGATTTCCCGAAGATAGAAGTAGCTTGTAGAAACCGGCTCAATCAATTCAACTCACTGAACAATCCAACGGAAAATGATCGGCACGAAAAAGACATAGATATAGCCGCTCTTCGGTGGGTTGTCGCCGATAACCGATTGTACGTGGAAAACCGGGAAGGTTGTGGGGTCACACCGGAACTGGTCGGCACCTACCTGAACTTATGTACCACAGAGGAAGAAGCGATGGTGCAACTAGAATACTTGAAACCTCAGGAAATGCGGGGGCTAACCCTATTCGAAATCGTCAAGGTTTTACACCCATTTATACTAATTGCGATTATTAAAGATGATGCTAGAAGAGCTTTTTTGGGTAGTAGAGCACTTCCGGCATCAGAGCGTATCCTTGATAAAGTACAACACGAAGCACTTGCGTTCCGTGCGCAACGTGATCCTGATGCGTTGAAACCTTTACCAAGGTCCCCTATTGCATCCCATGCGTTCGTGTCTTTGGCCCTCGCCC
>BNTO01000239.1 GCA_025996655.1 Alphaproteobacteria bacterium | reverse complement strand
TTTCCTCGAACAAACCCCTTTTTTACGACGAAATCACTTCTGCATTTCTTGCAACACATCTCTTGTACCCTTTCCAATGTTCCTCGGGCACATTATAAAGCATCTATCTTTTAATTAAAACTCTCTAAAATACGACATTTGGTTGAAAAAGCTTTCTTAAAAATGAAACAAGGGCGAGGAATAGCGATGCGATAGGCAAAAAATGCCGCATCTTTCATGGCTGCAGTACAAATATGCTGCATCATGTTTTGGAGTAGGTTAATTTGACGACAGGCTCTAAAAAAAGCACAAAAAAGTGGTATTTTACCCCGTATTTTTACGGGTTAGAAATTTGAAAATCGATGGTTTAGCTACCACCAGGTTCTCCAGGAAACAAAGCAAGTAATTGACTTTTTCGAAATTTTCGCCTACACTGAAAAAATAAGGGTGCATCTGCACTCTGTCTGGGAAAGGGTGCGTAGCTCAGTTGGTTAGAGCGCCGGCCTGTCACGCCGGAGGTCGCGAGTTCAAGTCTCGTCGCTCCCGCCATATCCTCTGCCTATGTTTAATTTTCTTTTTATGCGCGAAGCCCTCAGAAAAGCGCAGGAATCTTGCGCGGCGGGTTGTGTCCCCGTAGGAGCGCTCATCGTTTTTGAAGGCAAAATTTTAATAAAAGCGCATAATAATGAGGGAGCGTCGCACATCCCGCCGACGCTACAGCATGCTGAATTTTTAGTCGCGCTTGAGGCTTGCTGCCTTTTAAAAACGGATCGACTAGGAAAATGCGATCTTTATGTTACACTGGAGCCTTGTCCTTTTTGCGCAGCCATTCTCCGCCACCTTTGTATCCGCAAAGTTTTTTTTGGGGCCTATGATCCTAAGGGTGGAGGGCTTGTCCATCACGGCACGCCTCAAGAGCGCCCACCCTTCACAGGTGGCCTTTTGGAAACCGAAAGCGCAGAACTTTTGCGCCGTTTCTTTCAGGCAAAGCGCTAAGATTCGAACACAAACCCGCATGTTATTGATCGCTCCGCCTCTGACACTCTAATTATTTATGTTTCAAGGAAACTCTTTGTCAAGGAGAAGAAATCTCTATAAAAGATTCCTTCTTTTTTACCAACGAGAATCAGTCCCTTTTCCGCGTTCGCCACGTGTATCTTCATCTCTCCTCCCACGCTCGTCTTGTCCTCTTTCGTTTTCTTTTAATCCTTTGTTATCAGAAAATTTTGGCCGCGAAACCTTAGAGGGCCTAATTTCTACTAAATAAAAGATTTTTCCTCCTCGTGGTGGAACTTCCTGGACAATAACAGGCCTTAAGCCAAGTTTTTTTGCATAGTCTAAAAGTCCTTTTTCGCTTCCGCTTCTGCCAAATCCTATACGTTCATCCCCTCTCCGTTTATCATCATCGTCAAACCCTCCTCCACTGTTCCCTCTTCTTGAGTCATCCCTTTCGTTTCGTTCATCCCCTCTCTGTGTATCATCATCGTCAAACCCTCCTCCATTGTTCCCTCTTCTTGAGTCATCCCTGTCGTTACGTTCATCCCCTCTCCGTGTATCCTCATCGTCAAACCCTCCTCCATTGTTCCCTCTTCTTGAGTCATCCCTGTCGTTACGTTCATCCCCTCTCCGTGTATCCTCATCGTCAAACCCTCCTCCATTGTTCCCTCTTCTTGAGTCATCCCTGTCGTTACGTTCATCCCCTCTCCGTGTATCCTCATCGTCAAACCCTCCTCCATTGTTCCCTCTTCTTGAGTCATCCCTGT
>BNTO01000238.1 GCA_025996655.1 Alphaproteobacteria bacterium | reverse complement strand
AACGTAATTCCAAAGGAAATCCTCGGCTTCTTTTTTTTACACTAAAACGATTCTGAGCGAATTCCGTAAAAGTATTCGTGTCCGTGCTAAAAACCTCCTGGCCCTTTTCTCTACCAATAAGACTAAGACCTGAACCTGTTTGTTGCACTTCAAAATAAACATCGGCGCTGACGAGGCGGGCTCCGATATCGCCCTGAAACACCGCTGCGGATAAAGTCGAAACGAAAAAAGAAGAGAAGAAAAAGAATGTTTTTTGAAAAAAGTTCATAGCGCCTCCGCTGGTTGCCTACCTAAGGTAGTTTTGACAACCTTAAGTTGACAATAAAGCGTTAGAACGTGGTGTCAAGTTTTTTAAAACAAGCTTTAGTTGTTTTTTAGATTAAAACCGCTCTACATCATAAGATTGTGGCGCTTGAAAACTCATATATTTCGCCCCCCCTATAATGACAATGTGATTAAATTTTTAATCATATCGAACCACGGAGGCGTTGCAACAAATCCGTGGGATTTATAGGCTTTTCAAAAGTAATGAACTCGCCAAAAGAAACAAGAACATACAAAACATCTTACAGCCCTCTCTTTTTCCACCATGCGTCCGTATGGAATTCTTTGGGGGCTTTTTTATAATCTCGCCACGAATCCAGGCCGTACTCTTTTTGCAAAATTTTCGTCAGCTCTTTGTCGAGGCGATCTGGAAATTTAGCTCCGCAATGATAACAATAATTAATGGGCTGAAACGGGGCACTATTCTTAGGTTCTCCATCCCAAAGCTCCTCAACACTACTGAATTTTTTCTTCTCTATAATTCCAAACGTACGGATATTTGGGTGAAAGATAACGGCATATTGATCTACATCATCATTCATAGGTGCACAAAATCCCTTTTTTTCATGTTCTAGTCGCATATTTTTCCAATCCTTTGTTAACCAATCTCGAGAGGTTATAAAATGCTGCAATTCTTGAGGGGTGTCTCTTTTAAAATCAAATTTTCCCTCAAAAATATTAAGATCTGAGTTCCCGATTATTGAGGCCCTGTTGAAACCTGTTTTTCTCTCGAAAATATAAGATTGCGAATATTTAATGTATCGTTGTTAATAAATAGCATACAAATAATCAATAATTCGAATGTATTTAAGATTGGGCCCCCCCTAAACAGGTTTCAACAGGGCCATTGAAGAAGATATTTTATACCTCAAGTTACAAAAAAAAGCCTGTTCGAGCTCCTTACCACACCAAGGGCAAAAGCTTAGGGGCCTTACTATTCTACAGTGAGGTAACCAAACTTTTATCGCAAAAACTCTCCCAAAGGAATCACTTTTTCTAGCCCTTGTCACAGGGAATTCTTCATTAAGAAAGGCCTCATACATATTACGACAGCAGAAATGATTCAAATTAACGGTTCGTTTCATTTAAAACCACGATTCCTCTATCGGATTTTTTATTTTTCCGATAATGTTCCCCGTCTGTGGATCAATCTCTACATCAGGAACGGCCTTATTCCCTCGCCTGAAATATCTACGAATATGTTCTCCTGGTTTTCCAAGGTGTTTTCGACCAAACTGGTATACGCATTCATGCGCTTGATCGCCTTTTTTCCTAAAAACCTCAATTTCGACCATCTTTCCATGATGTTTTGCATCGCAACAATATTTCTCCTTCATTGGCACCCTCATCGGAGACTCAATACGACTTTATTATGAAACAAGGGAATATTCAAAACAACGTTCTTCTAATTTTCTGTTTTT
>BNTO01000237.1 GCA_025996655.1 Alphaproteobacteria bacterium | reverse complement strand
AGAGTTTGCGAGAGAAAAGGCCCACACCAAGCGGATTCGAAAGAGGTGAAGGCTGTTGTTGAGGCCTTGCTCACAACACCAAGGGAATTCCTACCGCCATCAGCCGGCTAGGCGTATCCGTTTCGGGTTCATCGGGAAGGCTCAAGGGTGACATTCCTAAATGGCGTTGACACATTCCTAAATTGCGTTGATATAAGAAGTTATACACTGAGATCTTTCCTTGGCTCGTGGACGAGCTACACCGTCTTACCTGGATTCCGATCCCTCTTATTGAGGAATGGATTCGAAATCCAGAAACGGAAAAAGTGACTCCGCGTCAAAGTGATGCCTTTAATAACCGTGTTACCAGGCCTGAGTTTGACCCTAACTACGGAGAAGCTCTTAGGCTTTTAAGGAATCATCAGATGGGAAATCCGGATTAGCACAACCGAAAGAGCACGTTTTTCATCCCGAGGCGTTCCAACATTTCAGTTGAGAGTTTTTAAGATGGCCTAAAAAAAGGAAGGGACAAAATAAAAATATGCGCGGCTGAGCTTTCGTAGGAAAACGCCCCCACTTACAAGCTGTTCTTTTTTCTTCGCTAATATTGAAAAAGAGGGTCCCTTTCATGTACAATCAACGCAGTGATGCGGGTGTAGCTCAGGGGTAGAGCACAACCTTGCCAAGGTTGGGGTCGAGGGTTCGAATCCCTTCGCCCGCTCCAAAGATGGAAACATTAAAAAAAGAGGTTTATTGTGGCTAAATCAGCAAGTGTCTTAATTCGTCTCATAAGCAGCGCCGGAACAGGTTATTTTGTTGTGCGCTCCAAAAATCCTAGGAAAAAGCCAGAAAAGTTAGAATTAAAAAAATTCGACCCCATCGCGCGCAAACATGTTCTTTTTAAAGAAGCGAAAATAAAATAAGCCGAAACTTTCTTTCGGCTCTTGCTGCGAACGACATTCTCTGCGGCGTTTGGAAAGGAACGGGCCCCTTCCCCCCCAGGTCTAATGAATTTGCCCTGAGCTTTGCTCTTCGTTTTTTTCTTTCTGAGCCGTATTCAGCGCCGCGAAATCCACGGGTTGCAGCAAAAGGGGCGGCAAACCCGTTTCGCGCGTGGCGTCCGCAACAACATTGCGCGCAAAGGGGAACAACAACGCGGGAACGTCTTCCAGCAAAATAGTGCGAACGCGGTCTTCTTCAAGATTTTCTTGCAAGGCAACCAGCCCGGCATATTGGACTTGGCAAATGAACATTTTCGAATCGCCGCGCTTCGCGTCCGCGTTAATCTCCAAAATGACTTCAAACATGCGCTCCGTCAAGTGCCGCGCGTTGACTTGGACATTAATACTGATTTCGGGTTTAACATCCTGGCCATCGGTCAAGTGCAAAAGGGGGGTAGGATTTTCAAGCGATAAATCTTTCAAATATTGGAGATGGAGAACAAAAGGCAACAAACTTCCTTGGGCCTCATCCAGAGTCTTTTCCGCCATAGCGACCTTGTTATAAAAAAAACATCATACTTTCAGGGTACTCATTTCTTGGGTATTCGTCCAGTTCAAGATTGCGTAAACTTACCTCAAAGCAGACAAAATAAAAGGAGATTTTTATGGAATTTTCCCTACCCGAGGGGGCCGACGCCCTTTTTCTAAGGCTTGCCTCGCCTCATAACACCCTTTGTGGGCACGATGTTTCGGTGTTCGTTCGTGATGTGTCGGGGTTCACAGGGTCTGCGGCCCTCCTTGTTTGGGGGCCGGCCGTCAAAACCCTT
>BNTO01000236.1 GCA_025996655.1 Alphaproteobacteria bacterium | reverse complement strand
TTTTCGCGTAATGTTCCAATACCCTCTTTCTAAAATCTGTACTGTAAGCCAAATTAAAACCGTTAACAAAAATCACTAATAGGGTTTACATTTTTTTTGCAAATTTTTCAAGCCGCTTAGCTATAAAACTTCGGAGTTTTTTAATAGAAAGTGCAAAAAAGGCGAAACGCCGTATTTTTTATTCTACGGGAGAAAATAGGAACGCGCAGATCCTTTTTGAAACAACCGTCCGAAGAGGGATGGGGGAGGCAACCGGAATCCAATCATGCCTAGGAACTTTTCTTGAAAGCCCCCCCTTTGTTTCCGCGCTCAAGCTTTTTCACTCGGCATTCTCCCCTTTTTCCGCCCCTTCCACGTCAGGCAAAACAATGCCTCCCTTAAGCATACTCTCAACAAGCGTCCCCGAACGAGCGCGAATGGCCTGCTCCAGTTCCTTGGCTTTTTGGGAATTCTCGCGCAGATATTGCTTGGCTGCCTCCTTGCCTTGCCCCATTTTTTCATTTTTATAGGCATACCAAGACCCCGATTTTTCAACCAATCCCGTGCAAATTCCTAAATCAATCAATTCGCTCATTTTGGAGATGCCTTCTCCATAAAGAATATCCACTTCAATCACTTTGAACGGCGGGGCCATTTTGTTTTTCACGACCTTAATGCGCGTTTGGCTCCCCAAAACGGTTTCCTTGTCCTTAATGGCCCCAATACGGCGAATATCCAGCCGAACCGACGCATAAAATTTCAACGCGTTCCCGCCTGTCGTCGTCTCAGGATTGCCAAACACAAGGCCAATTTTCTGCCGAATTTGATTGATAAAAATAACCATGCACCCCGTTTTCGAAACGGAACCCGTCAATTTGCGTAACGCCTGGCTCATCAGCCGTGCTTGCAGCCCCATGTGGGAATCACCCATTTCGCCTTCAAGCTCCGCCTTGGGAACCAAAGCCGCTACGCTGTCAATCACCAAAACGTCCACGGCGCCGCTATGAACGAGGGTGTCGGCGATTTCAAGCGCTTGCTCGCCGGTGTCGGGTTGAGAAATGAGGAGCTCTTCCACATTAATGCCAAGTTTGCGCGCGTACCCAGGGTCCAGCGCGTGCTCCGCGTCCACAAAAGCGCATGTTCCCCCGTTTTTTTGGGACTCAGCGACCGTGTGAAGCGCCAGCGTCGTTTTGCCCGACGATTCTGGCCCATAAATTTCAATAATACGCCCTTTTGGGAAACCCCCAATGCCCAGAGCAAGGTCCAATCCTAAGCAGCCCGTCGAAATAACTTCGACTTCAGGCAAGCTGTCTTGGCCAAGGCGCATAATCGCCCCCCTCCCAAACGCCCGCTCTATTTGAGAAACGGCCGACTCGAGCGCTTTCTTTTTGTCATTGTCTTTGAACATGGTCCTCCTTCGTGGGAGGCCGAGCCTCGCACATGACTTATCTTCCTTATTCTACATGAAAAAAAGGAAAGATTGAACGAGGCAATGCTTGGGAACCCTCCCCTACACGCTACGTGATTTTGAGAGCCGAAAGCGTTTTTTACATTCTGTGTTAAAAATAACCCACCCTCTCGTTTTTCAAGGCTGACCGTTTTGTTTTTTCCCGAGCCCCACTCGAGAATTCCCCACTCTTCCCCCTGTCAGGCGGCGGCAGGCTTTTTTAAAAAACTTGAAAACAGAGAAAAACTTCGCTACAATGAAATTGCGGAGGAGTTCACTAGCAATTTTCATGAAAATACGTTCCTCTTTTTTCTTCGCTCTTTTCGGCCTTGTTCTTG
>BNTO01000235.1 GCA_025996655.1 Alphaproteobacteria bacterium | reverse complement strand
AGTTCAAGATCATTGCTGGAATCGTCCATAGGAAAAACGGATTCTGCTGAGGGAAAAAAAGGAAAAGGGGGAGACTGTACCCTTTTTATAGAGATGACGAATCAAGGGCTTTTACAGGAGGTCTAATGAACAAAAAATCATTTTGCAATATTTATATTTTATTTACAGTTATTTAACGTTTTTCTGCTACCCTGCGAGGGTGGGCGGGGAGAAATCTCTTTATTGCGTTGCATGTTTGGGAAAAGTCCCATACTTTCAGCGGAGAACGTATAAATTGGGTAGGGAAATTTTATTGTTGCCCCAACATTCACCCCCAGGGAATCCTTTTACTCATGCCGGATCTTCTCAAATTCTTTATTAACCATCTCAATGGCTTCATCTGTAATGTCAAGTGTCGGAGAGGCGTAAAAAACACTCATCTTATCCATAACTTTCGCATTTAAAATAAGCCGGAGTTGATATTTCCCCGAAAGAGATTGAGTAACATCCACAACGGCTAAATTGATTTTCTCCTGAAAATCTATCATTTTTTGTTTCAATTCGTCCTTACTTTTTTGAATTTGAGGACCAATGCGAGCGAATTCTTGATGAAATTTCTTGCGATATTCCGCCCTTTTTGCCTGAGAAAGTTTGGGATCCTTAGCAAGTTCCGAAAGCTTTTCTAGGCTTTCCTTTGCCTTTTGAATATTTGCGTTTAACGCTTTCGACTCTTTTTGAAAAATTTCCTGAAATCTTATACAAGGAAGAGTTTCTGTTTTAAGGCGTGCGCCATCGACAATGGCGATGCCAAGTTTTTGAAAATCTTTTTTTCCTTTGGCTTGATGAGACAAAATCAAGGAAAAACTTGTTGAAAAAAAAATGGACAGAAAAAAAACGAAAAAAAGGTCCTTTTTCTCTTTAAAAAAATGAGTCATCATTCCCCATTAATTAAGTTTCGTTCCATAACCAAAAAGGAATTTCTGCGTTTCGTCGGAATCTTGTTTTTTGAAAGGCCATGCATATCCGACACTAATCATACCGAAAGGCGAATTCCAAGCGACGCTGAATCCTGCAGCGGCGCGCATTTTATGATCATCATGGAGCACAGACGTTTTGTCATTGCCCATGAGACGTTTGGAACGCCAAACAGAACCGGTGTCTAAAAAGATAGTTCCAAAAACCTCGGCATCACGCGGGAAAACAGGCATAGGGAACGTAACTTCTGCGGAGCCATTCCAGGAAAGAGTTCCTCCTAAGTGATCTCTGTGGACTTTTCTTAAAGTTATGATTTTCATGGCTGCTGGAGTCTGGAGAGAACTACAAATGATTAAGGCTGCTTTCATCAAATCTGTCTGTTCTTTTGTTAAATTTTCCGTACTATCCAGATCATCCTGGATGAAATACTCCAAAAGTTTATCCTTGCTTTCTGAAACGAGTAATTTATTTATGTCGAGTCCTCGGTCTTTCCAAACCTTCACGTTCTTGTCAAAAGCCTCTTGCTTTTTCGGGTCTTTTTGTCTTTCTGTCGCATTAAGATCTGCGTTTGTTTTGTCCGTTATTTTAGGCATCTCGGCAAAGGAAAAAAAGATTTTCAAAAACTTGGCATCGCCATTGTCGATGGCGCACGCCTTAAAACAGAAACTCTTCCTTGTATAAGATTTCAGGAAATTTTATTGTTGCCCCAACATTCACCCCCAGGGAATCCTTTTACTCATGCCGGATCTTCTCAAATTCTTTATTAACCATCTCAATGGCTTCATCTGTAATGTCAAGTGTCGGAGAGGCGTAAA
>BNTO01000234.1 GCA_025996655.1 Alphaproteobacteria bacterium | reverse complement strand
TGTCTCGACTTCGCGTTAAGGGAGAAAATGTCTTGGGGATAGGAAGACCTTCAAAATTCTCTCAGAACGTACCAGAAACAAAAGGAAAAGGTACAATGTGAAGTTCAAGATCATTGCTGGAATCGTCAATAGGAAAAACGGATTCTGCTGAGGGAAAAAAAGGAAAAGGGGAGACTGTACCCTTTTTATAGAGATGACGAATCAAGGGCTTTTACAGGAGGTCTAATGTTATGTGCGGATGTTTTCTTATCATACGTTTTATTAAAAATTAATAATCTATTTATAATTTCTTGTTAGTATAATTATAATATTAATTCTAATATGCCAAATATAGAGCATATCTTAGTTTATGGAGAAATTATGCCAAAAACGACAAAAAAACTGCTTCTTTTAACTTGCTTTGCAGTGGCCCCCATAGCTTGTGATTCTTCTTTTGGATCCTTTGCTAAAAATATAGGAGAGGCGAATCCTTTTGGCGGTGCCGTAGGGGCAGCAAGAAGCACCGGATCTTTTTCCAAGGGCTCAGGGCATTTAGCTTCGGGATACGCTCAGGCTAAAAACGCAAGGCCTTCTAGTCCTCGCAAGGCTGTGGGACAAGTTCCTACTAAAAACGCTACAGGACCTGTAGCGGTTAACGGAATAAACAACACCTTGAGAAGATCTGTACTCTATAGCGCTTTTTCTAAAAAATGTCATCAAATACAAATTGGGCAAGTACAAGGAATTCTTCGAGGAATTACGACAGGGGCCTTTAAAACAAAGCCCGATCGCGAACGAGCCTATACGGCCTTGTCTGCGCTTCTGGTTAATATCATCGATAGGTTTATAAAAGATGTCTTGGGGAAGAGTTATAACGATACAGCTCTTATAAAAAAGATCGGAGAAAATCCAGACCTTAACTCCTTTATTTTGAAACAACTGAGATCTTTTCTATATTATGATAAGACAAAAGGCGTTTTTAGAGGTGCTGCGCTTAAAATACCCCTGAACAACATCTTCCATCAGTTATTCCTTGAAAGGCTTGAACCCGGAACGGACGCGGAAGTCATCCGCTTTGTACGCGCTAGTATTTGCTTCGCTATGGGAGGGAACCTTTCCCAAGCCGATAAGGAAAAACTCATTAAAGATGCAAAAGCCAACGAAGCTGCTAGAAGCAATATAAAAAAGGAAAATGACAACAAAACAAGAAAAGTTTTTGATTCTAGTGAAAAAAACCTCTTAAAAATTCTTGAATATACGAGGACACTCAACTTAGATCCTTCCCCAAAGATTCCTCTCTTAGAAAACAATTTTATTCTTTTAATTGATCCTGAAAATCCGATTATTGGCCCCTACCGTGGGGCCTCGGTCCGGCTTGAAGATCCGTATTTTAAAAATTCGCAAGACGATTTCTCAAGGATGGAAAAAAACGGGAGAGGAGCCAACGGCTATGATGAAGACCGTGGACGATGGGGCGGCCAACGCATCGGTCGAAACCAAGATAGAGGCGACGACTTAAGGATGGATCATAACGGAGGAAAATCGGGAGACTTTGATGATGACCGAAGAGGAGATGATCGTACGGGATTTGACGGAAAAGGACAGGGAACATGTCAGGGGCTCGACGACAGGGATGACTCAAGAAGAGGGAACAACAGAAGAGGGTTTGACGATGAGGATACCCGACGAGGGGATGATCGTAACGACAGGGATGACTCAAGAAGATGGAAAAACGGAAGAGGGTTTGACGACGAAGATACCCGAAGAGGGGATGATCGTAACGACAGGGATGACTCAAGAA
>BNTO01000233.1 GCA_025996655.1 Alphaproteobacteria bacterium | reverse complement strand
CATAAGCCAGGCTTCAGTAGCCTCTCTTAGGTATTCGCATGGGATGCGTTGTCCGCTAAGGATCTCATACATTGTACGACCATATCCTTGATAAGAAAGCCTAACAACTTGTTTTAGTTTGTTTTCTTCCTCTGGCGTATCGAACCTACTAAGGACGGCCTTCTCTATTTTCTTCCCGTCCCATACTGCCTTTTTGTTGCAAAAAACTTGACAACGCACAAAAGGATCCCTAGGCAAATCCGGGGCAGGGGCCGAAGATGCGGACGCAGAATCAGGAGCGCGTGTTTGATCTGGAGGAACTGGGTAGGTGGTTCTCGGCCCTCTTTTTTTCTTGTGTTTCCTGTTATGCCTCGATCCAGATGAGCCAGCCTTAAAGCCTTTGGCTCCGCGCCCAGATTTTTCTAATTCTGCCCAAGAATCGTCGCTGGAATCTTCAGAAAAATCATCATCGGAAACAGCAAGAAGTTCAAACGGATTTTTCTTTCCGCAAGCGATTTTCGTTTTTGATGACTTAGAACAAGCCTTTATAGCGCCAAAGGAAAATTTTTCACAACCCTCATAGATAGCATAAGCAGTTTCCCATATAAAAATTGTTTTTTCCTCGTAGTTCCCTTGAGGGGTTCGTTGAATTCCGAGCCGAAGGAATTCCTCTTTTCCCGTATGCGTTTTCGTTGCCGAAATTTTAAAAACTAGCGAAAAATTTGGTGTCGACTCTGTTCTCACTTCGTGTTGGGAGTAATAAGCAACCGTACAAAACTCTTTTGTCGTCACTAAATTTTGGATAAGAAGCTGCAACATTTCCGCAGGAGATTCTGCTCTAGGGCTCTCCATTGAAAAACCTACGGACCCGTCCATAAGAAGGAACTCAAAACTTGGTTTTTCGCCATCGATGAATTTTATATGGCGTCCATCAACATGGGGATAAAATCCTTCAGGACCTTTTGTTGGCGCATTAAACACAGCTTGTGCAATGCACAGACAAGTTCTCTGTACATCTACAGGCTTAAATTCCGTAGGATGAAATTCCAGAGGAGGCTGTTTCCCTACGACGAATTTTCCTCCTTTTAAATCCGGATCAAAAGAAGAAAAAGAACTTTCTGCGCAAAGACTTCCCGCAACAAAGAGCACAAGATTTTTAAATTTACTTCTCATAAATTTTACCTATTCCTTCCACTCTATAATCCAAGATATATTTTATGGTATTCAAAAAATTTCTAAAAAGCAAGCGCCTTTATTTTTTTAATTTAGCTGCGCAGCGCCCCATTCGTTTATCCCTCCAAGCCCAAGTTTCCTTAACCTAGCGCTCGCCTCGTCCCCTTCCCATGCGCGCCCCTGAAAAGATGGGCTTTTCTGCTGCGTCGCTGCCAACATGGCCCTCTCCAATTTTTCCGATGACATTGAGCAAAGGCTGAAGCTCTGCGTTGAGGCGTAGAATTTAAGAAAAACATAAGAGAGCCCTTATTTCCAAGGGCGGAGAGAAGTCGGGAAGGGTTTGGCTCGCGGCTGCAAACGGACCTGCCAAAGCGGAGGTTGAAACCCTTCCAAAGAGCAAGTCAAAGGAAGTGTAAAGGGAGAAAATGGGAACCCCAAGTGATTTGGTGGATTTGAAGAGCTTGAGGAACTGGAGAAACTCGAGGAGCTACTAGGACTCGAAGAACTATAACGGTGCGCAGTTCACAAACAAACAGTTTAAAAGCAAAAAAGAACACGAATTTGATACCATTGGCAGAGAGAATGAGATCCTTCATAAGCTCACAAAGCCTTGCCATCCTTGGACAAATGGGCA
>BNTO01000232.1 GCA_025996655.1 Alphaproteobacteria bacterium | reverse complement strand
TTGCAAGCTTGGCTATGCTCTCTTGACTTTGAGGAATTTCGAGACGAATTGCCTCCGTCGTTCGGGCGTTCCTGTGGTAAATCTGTCTCCTAAAGCCTCCTTCCACACTTCATAATCTTGCTCAAGATTTATACAACAAGAATTTGGGACTAGACAGCTATCGTTCCCACTTTCGGTTGAAAAGTCAGACTCCTATAGAGTATCTCTTCTGTTAGGACGCTCTCGAACAGTCTCAAATTATGGGGACTTATACAAATACATACCTTGATCTTTAGAAAATCTTATGCCTTCATATAATGAAGGCTTTACTTTGCATAGAAAGTATCGCGTCTTAAATGAGAAAAAATGGAAAATCTAAAAATAAAAGTTAAACAACCCTCCGTTTTTGTTTCTAAACCTCAAAGAGAAGAAGTCTTTTCTCGACTTAAAACATGGATTCGTTCTCTGGCCTTGTTTAAGGACATTGAGGTTGATCTTCTTCCTTTATTAGCGCACGCTCGCCATTTTCGAACCTTTCGCGATGTTATTTTTTTCGGAACAGGGGGAGCAAGCCTTAGCGGCCAGTTATTCGCCAATTTTAAAGAATCTTCGGGGCCGCGCCTTCATTTCTTAGATAGCCTTGATCCTTACGAATGGAACACTCTTTTTTCTCAAATAAATCCCCAGTCAACAGGCGTTTTGACGACCTCAAAATCGGGAGACACAACAGAAACACTTTGTCAGACTTTACTAGCAACACAACACTGGCAAAATCTCTTGCTTTCAGAACATTTTCTTTTTATTTCGGATGCAGGCGAAAATGCCCTTAAGGAAATTTCTGAAAATTATGGTATTACCACTCTCAATCACCCTCTTGAAATTGGAGGGCGTTTTTCGGCCTTTTCGGTTGTAGGAATTTTGCCCGCTCTCATGGCGGGTGTTTCGACAAAAAACTTGGTCCGTGGTGCTCAGGCGATGATCTCCGCCTTTTTGTCCATGGACGCAACGGAAGAGAATACCGTTTTGAACAGCGCCTTTCTTCACGACAATTTGTTTAAAAAAGGGATTAATCTTTCTGTTTTTTTCCCCTATGTCAAACGACTTTTGCCTTTTGTGAATTGGCATAGGCAACTTTGGGCTGAAAGTCTTGGAAAAAAAAGGGCCGTTCCCCAGGAAGGCCCCGCCACAGGCAAGGAGGAGGAAATTCCCCCCAAAGAACCGGAAACGCGCTACGGAACGACGCCGCTCATCTCTTTAGGAACCGTCGATCAGCACTCTCAGCTTCAACTTTACCTTGAGGGTCCTCTTGACAAATTCTTTACTTTTTTTTCGATTGGCACTCTTCCTCAGACGAACACGATGAATTTTCATGATGCCACACATCCTATCTTGAGGGCCCTCCATGGACATACTATGAGCGATCTTCTTTTGGCGCACCAAAGCGTTACGGAGCAAACTCTTGTAAAAAGAGGCTGCCCTATGCGCCATATCCACATAACGGAATTTGATGAAGAAGGTCTCGGGCAGCTCATGATGTTTTCTATTTTAGAAACGCTCGCTGTTGCTTGTATTTGGGACGTAAATCCATTTGATCAACCTGGCGTAAGAGGTGGAAAAGACAAAGTTGTGGCTCTCCTAACAGGCCAAGGAATATATAAATCTCCTGCGCAATTTTCCGAAAGGGGCTGACACCTGAGATCCTCTCTATAACTCTCTTAGAAGCTTTTTTAAATCCTTTAAAAGCATCTTTGGATTGCCGACGTTGAGCCGTCCCTCACACTCTTTTAGAAACAAGTAAAAATGCTCCT
>BNTO01000231.1 GCA_025996655.1 Alphaproteobacteria bacterium | reverse complement strand
CCCTCTTCTATTTCTCTTCTTAAATCATCACAACAGTATTTTGTTTTCACGCCAACCCTCACTGAACGTTTAATTTTCTTGAGGGGTCGGCTGGCTTATATTTTGTTCCAGTTTTAGGTTCAATCGCTCCCTTATGGTCGCCTCTTTCGTTAAACCACTCTAGTTCATTATGTCGTTTGTCATTTGTGAACCAATCACCCTTTTTAAATTTCCCATCCTTTTTTATAAATCTATAGGATTGCCTGTTGTCTATTACTTTTTCTTTTTTGAGAATCCCAGCTGAAATTTTATCACTAATAAATTTTTCCCTTTCTTCCGGGGTATTAACGAGTCTTTCATTTTTTCCATTGTCGCGGCTATCTTTCGCCTTATGAAAGAATGTTGTAAGTCTTTGTAAGGCATCCGCCCTCCCTATGGCTTGCCAAAAAGGGGGAGCTAGGCGTGCTACTACAGTAGTTCCCTCCGTTGCCAGCGCAAACTGCAACGGCGCAGAATTCCTAAAAATGAAAGCCGCAGCGGCCGCTACAAGAAAATTGCATGCCGTACGAGCGTGGTCATCACAAAACTGCATGAAGGGAGACAGGTGCTGCTTCCCATCACTCGTAATCTCCGCTAAATCCGCAATAAAAGGCTGTTCTTGTGCTATTAATTCTTGCTTTTCTTCGGGCACATCATCCCAACGGTCCAGCAGTCTCAGCAAAGGATCGTGCGTAAGCCGATGAATATCGCCAGGCTTCCCACCCGCACGCATCAAGGCTCGCAAGAGCTCGCGATTGTATTCCCTTGTTTTTTGTGCAATTTCTTTTTGAAGATTGGTTTGTTGTGCAACAAGGTCCTCAAGATCTGCGTGGATACTCTGTAGGCGGGCGTCTTGTTGTCTGAGTACCCCTAGGACCTCAGACGTTACGGATGCGCTTGATTCTTTGACATCTTCTGTTCTTCTCTGAAAGAGATACCCTGTCTCTGTTGTCCAAGAACGTATGACATGCCCATACGAATCCAATTCCTGATGGGACGTGATCGTATTGAGATAATGGTCACAATACGTAATCGTCTTTTTTGTTATAAAGCGCGCTCTGCAGTGTTTTTCCTGTTGAGCCGCTGCAAGGATTCGATTCTGAAGCAGGCTCTGTTTTTTGTGTAAGAGTCTGATTTTTTCTTTGGCTATCACCATCCCCAAATCCTCGGTGTCCTCAGAAACCTGTAGGTCTATAGAATGGTTCGAAGACAATATCCCCGTATTGGTGTATTTTTTTGCAATATCCAAACGAAACGGATTCGGAGAATGAAACGTTGCCCCCGTCCCACAATGAAAATTCTGAAGCGGGTTAAACGATAAGGTATGACCCGTAAAGTGACTGCCACCTTCAACAACAAAGTCCTTTATTGTTCCTGTAAGAGAACCTCGTACGTTCATCTGCGCAGGCAGAGGCAAGGCTGGCGGTGGTGCAATGTTGACATCCCCACCTGACATCTGGAGATTCTCAAAATCGCTTGTGCCATGCTCAAGGTAGGTGAGTCCTCCCTTGATCTGAAACTGCCCGTTGGAAGAAAAAATCCCATAATTTTCAACCGTATGGTGTTTATAATGGGGTTCTGCAACCATCGAGGTGCATAAAGAAAGAAGATCCCTTAGATCTTTAGGATCTCTAAGATCCCTGAGGTCCATGGCTTCGGTCGGGACCCTCCCAAAGAACAATGCCCCAGAGTTGAAGAGATAATTCTGCGAAAGCGTGCAAGTGTAGGCCTGAAGGGTGCCGTAGTTATGAAATTGTTGGGCCGAAGTGACGATGTCATA
>BNTO01000230.1 GCA_025996655.1 Alphaproteobacteria bacterium | reverse complement strand
TTTTCGCGTAATGTTCCAATACCCTCTTTCTAAAATCTGTACTGTAAGCCAAATTAAAACCGTTAACAAAAATCACTAATAGGGTTTACATTTTTTTTGCAAATTTTTCAAGCCGCTTAGCTATACAAACCGAAAGCAAGGCGAAGTAGTACAGCGAAAAAAAGAAACAAAAGAAAGCAAAGCATTGGTTTCGCAATTATCTGTATCCTATTTCCGCAATGGAGGAAAAGACGAAGAATTTCTATTGGTAGAGGAAGCGGCAACTCGGGTTCAAGAATTTTACGAAAAGAATATGAAAATCCTTAGAGTACTTTCAGGCAACAGTTTGATTGAGAAGAAAACAGCTTTGGAAGAGAACAAAAGCGGATCGCTTTACAACTCAGGAAGAAACTGTTTCTTGCTTAAAGGACCAGAGCAACCAATGGTTGATTTTTGGCAAGAATGGGAATCACTTATGAGCCTTTTAGAGGAGCCTTTTCCTGAGGAAAGCAAAACCTTGATAGTGAATGTAAATTCTTTAAAATCCGAGAAGAAAAGCGCTCAATTTGTTTCCTAAACGTCTCTCCTCCAAAAGGAAATAAGTCTCAAACAGGGCAGTTCGAATCTTTTTCTGGTTGTCGATTTTCCCTAAAGTTTTGAAAGGCATGAAATTTGGAGGGACCGGTCCCAAGCTGAACGAGGGGGGGGAATCAATTTGGAAACGAGAATTCAGGAGGCCTTTTTTACAACTGATGCTACAATAGGCGCAAAAGTTGGGTCACACGGTGTGGGCTCAGAAAGTTGCGGCAAAGTCTGCGTCAGCAAATGGTGGCCAGTAAAAGCCGTCGACAGCGTGGCGTCATCTAAATAATTCAACTCCCCGCCCATAGGCATACCCTGGGCAAGCGAAGAAATTTTCACCGAAAAAGGCGCAAAAAAATCCATGAGATAAAACATGGTGGCCTGGCCTTCTAACGTGGCACTCAGCGCAAGAATAATTTCTGTAATGCCTTCGTCCTGTAGGCGCGTCGCAATATTTTTCAGATGAAGCTGGCTGGGCCCGACGCCATCCACCGCCGAAAGAACGCCACCTAAGACATGGTAGTGCCCCGAAAAAAAACGCGCGCGCTCAAGAGCCCACAAATCGGACACCGTTTCGACAATGCAAAGTTGTGAGGCGTCCCGTTCGGGGGAAGAACAAAGGGTACAGGGATTTTGATGATCAAAATTTCCGCAAAGGCTACATTTTTGGACCTTTTCCTTGACTTTCGCGAGATCTTCCAAGAGGCGGTCCAAAAGGATGTGGTCATTTTTCAGCAAATGCAAAACAGTCCTTTGGGCCAAACGCGGCCCAAAACCAGGCAATTTGGAAAATGTTTGAATAAGCTGCGAAAGGGGAGCGGTCATAGGAATTTTTGGAAAAACTTAGGCACAAAACCCCTCCTCTATCCTTTTGGCTAGTTTAGCTAAATTTTCCAACTTTTCTTGTTGATATTCTGCTTTAGCTTGTCGACAGTCCCAGTCTTCTTTCCAGTATGTCCGTGTGTCTTCAGCTTTTAATTCTTTAATGAAATCAAGAATCGCTTGCTTCGTTTTTTTATCGGGTAACGCTAATATTTCGTTCTCCCTGTCCTCAAGAAACTCTGCCGTCCACCCTTTTGCTTCTTTTGCAAGTCGAGGAAAAACCTTCAGGAAACATTAGACCTCCTGTGAAAGGTGCAAAAAGGGCAAAGATTTGATAAAAAGGCTTAGGTTCTCTGCCAAGAGGAAGTTGGACATGCTCACCTACGACACAATCACGAAAAAACCTGTAACGTTTCAAAG
>BNTO01000229.1 GCA_025996655.1 Alphaproteobacteria bacterium | reverse complement strand
GCATTGAACAATTTTGAGCAAAATTGTTCAATGCGATGACCGATTTTAAGATTTCCTTTTTCGCTCACTTTAAGTGAGGGTTGTTTTTTTAAGCATTAGCAACCCTCTCTCTTTCTAAAAAATTCGAAATGAAGCTTTAAAGAGAAGAAGAGCACGTAACGTGATGTCGAGAAGTGCCCGTCAACTTAAAGTCTATTGGGATAAGAAAAATAGGATTTCATAAAGGTTTCCTATTCTTCAGGATCTGGAGCAACAACCTCATCCAAGTTCGTAGGATTCGGAGTAATTGAAGTTTCCTCTGCTCGTTTAAAAACAATAGGTTCTTCAGTGTCCGAACAATGCTTGGAGTACAAAAGTAGCCGCCAGAGTTTTTTCATCCCACGGGCCGGTATACAACACAGTGCCATTTCCGTCTGTACAGACCCCAGTCCCTCCCTTTTTGCCAAAGGATCCCACATACTTACAGCCATTAGACCATGTCATTATTCCATTGCCGTACCGTTCGCCTTTTTTCCATTGCCCGTTATACACGTATCCTTTGTCATACTTACATTCACCATTTCCCTCCATCAAACCATTCACAAAGTCACCAACATACTCATCTCCGTTCCCTGTTATAGTGCCTTTACCTTCCATTTTACCTGCTTTCCAATGTCCCTTATATACAGTTCCATCTGTAAATGTACATTCGCCATATCCATCCTCTAAATCATTTATCCAGTCTCCAGTATACGTCGTTTTTACATACTTACTTGAGCCAGGATATTTCATAGTACCTTTTCCGTTTCGTTTCCCCTTTTTCCACTCTCCGTCAAACACTCTTCCGTCTGTAAATGTATAGACGCCATGTCCTTCTGCTAAGTCATTTGCCCAATCGCCAACATATTTATTTCCGCTAGAGTATTTCATAGCTCCCTTTCCTACCTTTTTATTTCCTTTTAACTGCCCGTCGTATACATCTCCATTCGCAAATGTGTATATACCACTTCCTTCCATGAAGTTATTTACCCAATGTCCTACATAATTTTCTTCATTAGGAAATTGCAGAGTCCCAATTCCGTCCCGTCTATCCTTTTTCCACTGTCCACTATATATGCCACCATCTGCATATTTATGCATTCCTTTTCCTTCTCTGAGGCCATTCATACAATTTCCTTCATACCGTTCCCCATTAGGCCACGTCAAAATCCCCGGTCCGCATGCTATACCATTTTTAAACGGCCCTTCATAGACTCTCCCATTGGCATATGAATAAACACAAAGGCCGTTCCTCTTACCATCCATCCAACCACCAACATATTTTTCTCCTTTGGGCATTTTTAAAGTTCCAATTCCTTCTCGTTTTCCTGCCTTCCACGCTCCGTCATATACTTTTCCGTCCAAGAATGTATATTCACCATGTCCTTCCATTTCATTTTGAACCCAATCTCCATCATACTTTCTTCCATCAGGCCATGTCATAGTACCCTTTCCCTGCTTTGAGTTATTCACCCAATCTCCGACGTATTTAACTCCGTCAATCATTGTTAGAGTTCCTTTACCTTCTCTTGAGTTATTCACCCAATCTCCCTCATAGCTTCCACCGATCTTCAAGGTCAGAGTTCCCTTGCCATGTCTTTTACTTGCTCTCCACTGCCCTGTGTATACATCTCCGTATTTATCGGTGTATGCTCCGTATCCTTCCATTGAGTCGTTCACCCAGTCTCCTTCATACATTTCACCATCCCACCATTTCACGGTCCCCTTTCCGTCTTTTTTGTCTGCTTTAAAGGATCCGTCATATACACTTTTGTTTTTATACGTATATGTGCCCTTCCCCTCCATCTTACCTTTCACCCAATCTCCAACATATTGTT
>BNTO01000228.1 GCA_025996655.1 Alphaproteobacteria bacterium | reverse complement strand
TGAGGAATTTCGAGACGAATTGCCTCCGTCGTTCGGGCGTTCCTGTGGTAAATCTGTCTCCTAAAGCCTCCTTCCACACTTCATAATCTTGCTCAAGAATTATACAACAAAAATTTGGGACTAGACAGGTAGCAGAGTCTAACAAACGATCTCTTACCGATCTATACTCTGACGTACATGCAAAGAAAAATTTTTGCAAGCTTTTTGCGAACGAAATTTCAATAAGAACTTTCCCCCTAAAAATCCTTAATGTCGAAATAGCAAGAAAGCGTTTCAATTCCATTTTCCCTAGCCTAAACCCTCTTGACTCAAATGCTCTATTTGTTCCCTTAATCTTTGCAGATCGTCTGGGAGGGCGGCTTCAAACTCCATCTTTTCGTGTGTTGTAGGGTGGAGGAAGCGGATTTTTTTGGCGTGAAGCGCCTGCCGTGGAAAGGTTCGTAAACATTCAGGAAGGTCCTCTTTTCCAACGTTAAGGGGTGCGGTATAAACGGGATCGCCTATAAGGGGCGCCTTCATAAATTGACTGTGGACGCGGATTTGATGCGTTCGGCCCGTTTTCAAGACAAATTCGACACAGCTTACCGCTATTTTGGACAAAGGCCAAGTTTTTTTTGTTTCGTAGAGCGTTATCGCCAACCTCCCTCGCGCCCTCCCTCTGGACCTAGAATTTTCGCCTTTGTTTTGAGGCGCGGTCTCGTTAGAACGCGGTACACACATCATTTTTCGCTTGACAGCGTGGCGCGCAATAAACGTTTCAAGCACACCCGACGCGGGCCGCGGGATACCGTAAACAAACCCCACGTAGGTGCGCTGAACGCCGTTTTCCCCAGACTCCCTTTTGCTTTGCGGGCGGAATTGTTCGGACAAAAAAGCGTGCGCCTGAGGCGTTTTGGCAATTAAAAGGAGGCCTGACGTATCTTTATCCAGCCTATGAACAATGCCGGGGCGAAAAGGGTCGCCGACGGAACGGACTTCACAGTGAGCCAAAAGCGCGTTGACAAGCGTATGACTCACGTGCCCCGGCGCGGGGTGGACGACCAACCCCGCGGGTTTATTAAGAACAATAAGGGACGCGTCTTCAAAAAGGATGTCGAGAGGCAGCAAGACAGGCTGGGGCAAAGCCGAATAAGAAGGGAGCTCTTCAAAAATGAGCTCATCGCTTTCAAAAACGCTTTGTTTGGCTTTCAAAATTTTTTGGCCATTGCAAAAAACGAGCCCTTGGCGAATCAAATGTTGTGCATGGGAGCGGCTGCATGGAACGCCTTCGGACAATGCAATATCCAGGCGGGCGCGATTCAAATGCGGCGGGACAAGGAAGGACGGCATAAATGCCCGGAAACAAAGAGCTGCCTAGCGGCTAGCCAACCAACTAAGGCCTAACAAAAAGAGAAGGGCACTACTTACGTAAAAAAACTTTTTTAAAATAATCCGTTTGGGGAGGGCATTTCGATTCGCTGGTAGGGAATCAATGCTTTCAATTCGGTAACGCCGCGTTGAATCCATGGGATGTCCTCTTGGCCCTTTTTTTTAATATAGCAAAATTTTTGGGAGAAAGCAAAAATGCCCTTTAGAAAAATTCTCCGAACAGAATTAAAAGCGGGGCGGTTTTTTGGAAAGATTTTGGGGCTGACACCTGAGATTCTCAACATAACTCTCTTAGAAGCTTTTTTAAATCCTTTAAAAGCATCTTTGGATTGCCGACGTTGAACCGCCACTCACACTCTTTTGAAACAAGTAAAAATGCTCCTTAGGAATACCATTGAATTTCCTTAAATGCCTTTTGGCCTGGTTCCAAAAGTTTTCCATTTCCTTGATAGGATTGTATTTATCTGCAAGGAATTGTGTATGATTCAT
>BNTO01000227.1 GCA_025996655.1 Alphaproteobacteria bacterium | reverse complement strand
CAAAGAATTAAAGAAAAATTCTTGAGCAGCCCTTTCCAAAGCCTTTCCGTCGGATTTTCCGGAGAGGCGGCGGTGCGCCCCCCTCTCTCTACTTCTCCACGGTCACCTCCACAACCTTGAGCGCGTCGAAGTTGACAACATCGCCGCCGACGCGTTTGGTGGCGTAGAACTCGACATAAGGTTTGACGGAATACGGGTCGCGCAGCACGCTCACATCGCTGCGGTCGACAATTTGGTAGGCCTCGGAAAAATCCCCCAGCACCACGGGCGTGCTCGCCCCCTCCTCGGCCAAATCCGGCAGATCATCACACACCACCACCGGATGCCCCAGCAAACACGACGGCTGATCCAACGCCAGGGACGGCTGCCACAGGAACCGCCCCATTTCGTCCTTGATATTTTGGACCGCCAAAAACGCCCCGCGCGCCATAAGCCACGTGGCGTTAGGCAAAAACTCCGTCTTTAGCGCGCCCAAAGCCTGCAGCAAAACGTCACGCGTGAGGGTGCGCTGGGCCGTTTTCAGCTCCACCTTTTCAAACGCGCCCCATTTTCCCTCGCCCACCGCTACGAGGGGATACGTCAAAATCCCCTTGGGTTGCTTTTGGCCGTCGCCTTGCAGGAACGCTTGATTTTCCAGGGACGCCATTTTTTGCGTGATTTTCGCGATGAGCCAATCTTCGACCGACTCGCCCGCATCATCGAGCACCTTTTGGCTGGCCTTGGGCTTGGCGTACAAAGAGTGAACGGGGATGTGCACCTTTTCGAGCTCAGGCGCAGCGCCGGCCTCAAGCTCCTCGGCAACCATCCAACCGGCGGCGAGCGGACCTTTGTCCAGCAAAAGCTCCAGCGACTCGCTCGCAATCGTCTGAACGCGCGCGAGGTGCCGCAACGGGCAGCGCGCCGCCATGATGAGGTCCATTTTCTCAAGCGTGGCCCCCGGAAGGAGGAAGCCCCCCTGTTCGGTGCGGCTGAGCAGGTGGCTCTTCAGTTCGCGGTCGATCTGCCCCTTTTGCAAATACCGCGTAAACGCGCGCTGAAGGGCGTTTTTGGTGTCGTAGGGTTGCTCCGCGTAACAGGGGGCGGCCGCCTTCGTGTAAGGGGCGGCGGATTCGGCGGCGGCGGCGCAACGGCTTTGGTGATTTTTCGCGCCAAAGCCTTCGGTGAAGGCTTGGGTTCCATGCGGGGAGTGGGTTGTTGGGATGTGGCTTGGTGGGATGCGGTTTGTCCTAAAATCCTCCTTGTCTTGAAACTGTAAAAATGTGTCTTCCATGTCGCTGATCAGAGCGTTCATCTCTTCGAGGGTGCGAAAGTTTTGAGCCGGTGCCGAGGCGGGGCTCGTAAGGGTGTTAGCGTGATTCATAAAATCCTCCTAATGTTAAAAAATGTTGTTAAAAAAAATGTAAATTGAGATTGTTTACAAAACCTTCCCAAACGGAATGGGGGGAAGGTTGGGTTTTCAAAGAGACAAACTCTTTTGAAAAAGGATGCGTTAAGGCGTGTGCTCCACTCTTTCAGGATAACTTTGGGCAGAAGCGAAAAGCAACAATAAAAAAAGCCCATAAAATTTTCGCCACAAACCTTAGGCGGGAGTTTCGAGCGTAGGCCCCATTCCTTCTTTTAACCTTCGCAAAAAACAGGGACATTTTTCTTGACTACAGGAAGCAAGCAGTCATATCCTGACTATGTAAGCTGAGAGCGTTTTAGGTTGTTTTTTATGAAAGCCAAAGGATTATTATTTTATTTTGGGGCTGACACCTAACATTTTTATGTTAAGGTGCGCGTATGGACGTAAGACCTTGCAAATTGAGCAAAAAAGAACAGCTAAAATTAATGGAGTTTTTTGTTGCAGAAACGACAGCTAGAACAGCT
>BNTO01000226.1 GCA_025996655.1 Alphaproteobacteria bacterium | reverse complement strand
TTTTGAGATGATTTTTGGATAACTCAAGGGCTTTAGACGGCTTGCATAAATTTTAGAAATTGCCCTAAATCGACTGCATCTGTATCCCTTTTACGAAGGCTTGCGAACTTGTGAAGACAGGTTCTTAACTTTTCTTTTCGCGATGCCGTAACTTCGCCTCTTTGCTTTTCTCAAAGAAAACGTCTTGTGCAAGGCCCCACCCTCCAAGGAAATTCCCACGTACCCTCTTCTAAAAGTGTTATCCTTCAGGGGGCTTTTCTTTTTTCGCCTTGTCGTGACGCTTGTTTTGAAATTTGGGGGGACTTCTGTTGCCAACATCTCTCGCATTCGCCATGTCGCCCGCGTTATCGTCCAAAAATATCTTCAAAAGGGCGAGCGTGTCGCCGTTGTTGTTTCCGCCATGGCAGGACTCACCGACCAACTCAGCCACTATTTGCAAGAACTCAATCCCAAAAAAGTCACGCTGGAGGACGACGTCGTTCTTTCCTCCGGCGAGCCCATTACAACCGCCTTGTTGGCCATCGCCCTCACAGAACTGGGCTACCCGGCCCAATCTTTTTTAGGCTGGCAGTTGCCCATTGTCACAAACGGTTATGCACAAAACGCCCGCATTCTCAACATTTCCGCAGGAAATTTGCACGCGTGTTTTGATGCCGGCCACGTTCCCATTGTCGCCGGCTTCCAAGGCATCACAGAAACCTCGCGCCTTACAACGCTGGGGCGCGGCGGGAGCGATGCCACAACCGTAGCCCTCGCCGTCATTTTGGCGGCCGAAAGGTGTGACATTTTTACGGATGTGGAGGGCGTTTATACCGCCGACCCGCGCATCGTACCTTCTGCGCGCAAGATTTCGACGATCTCTTACGAGGAAATGCTCGAACTCGCCTTTTGCGGCACGAAAGTTTTGCAGGCGCGCTCTGTGGAGTTGGCCATGCGCCACGCCGTCCCCCTTCGCGTTCTTTCCAGTTTTGTCGATCAGGAAGGAACGGATATTTTGAAAAAGGAATTAGATATGGAAACGTTCTCCGTGAGCGGCATTACAAGTCAGGAAAATATTGTAAAGTTTGATGTAGCCTGCCCTGTCCAGGAAAATCTTGTTTTGGCGGATTTTCTTAGCGCGAACATGCCGCTTGATTTGCTTTTTCAAAACCAAGAAGCGACGCAGCAACATCTTTCTTTTTTGGTAGAAACGGGAAACGCGGAAAAAATGACGGCACAGTGCGACGCGTTCAAGGCGCAAAAGAAAATCGCGGATTTTCAGGTCAATTATGATGTTGTAAAAGTGTCTGTCGTGGCGCTGGGCATGGCCTCAAGGCCCGAAGCTATGGTGGCTATTTTTAAAAGTTGCGCGGAAAATGCTATCCCCCTTCTAGCCTTACAAACAACGCCCCTGCGCCTTAGTTTTATCACCACAAAACCAAATCTCGAACTAGCCATCTACGCGATGCACTCCCTTTTTGAGGCGTACCAAAGGGATTAAAAACAAGAGGAAAGCGATTTCGCTAGCTTGTAGTCGAGAATTCGTAAAACTGGGACAAAATATCCTAAGAAATCCTTTGGTTTTCAAAAGAATTTCGCCCCCAATTTTTAGTCACTTGACTCCATATTTCAAGTTCGTCTCGTTTCACTCAACCTATGAAGTCGTTACAACTGTGGTGCTTGATTTTTCTATTAGACCTCCTGTAAAAGGTGCAAAAAGGGCAAAAATTTTGTAAAAAGGCTTAGATCCTCGGACAAAATAGAGTCTATCATGCTCACCTACGACACAATCACGAAAAAACCTGTAACGTTTCAAAGACTTTTCGGCATTAATCTGAAAGATTTTGAAAAAATCCTCAAAAAAGCTGAAAAAATTTGGATCAAAGAGGTCGTCGCG
>BNTO01000225.1 GCA_025996655.1 Alphaproteobacteria bacterium | reverse complement strand
AGTGTGTAGGGTAGTTGTGTTGGTTCTTGGTGTTGAGTGAGGTTGATTTGTTGTAGTGGTATTGTTTGTAGATTTTAGTATAGATGCTTTGTTGTTGTTTTGGTTTTTTTTTTTTTCCAGGCAGAGGCCGCATTCCGGGTTGGCAATTAGGACCTGGATTCCAGCCGTTTCCCTTCCGATCCTGGTTGCCCGGTTTAAGCGTTTAGGCTTGTTTTCCAGGCAAATCCGGAAAATCAAGGCTGAGGCGTGATGACGAGGCACTACGGTGCTGAAGCAACAAATGCCCTGCTTCCAGGAAAAGCCTCTAAGCATCAGGTAACATCAAATCGTACCCCAAACCGACACAGGTGGTCAGGTAGAGAATACCAAGGCGCTTGAGAGAACTCGGGTGAAGGAACTAGGCAAAATGGTGCCGTAACTTCGGGAGAAGGCACGCTGATATGTAGGTGAAGTCCCTCGCGGATGGAGCTGAAATCAGTCGAAGATACCAGCTGGCTGCAACTGTTTATTAAAAACACAGCACTGTGCAAACACGAAAGTGGACGTATACGGTGTGACGCCTGCCCGGTGCCGGAAGGTTAATTGATGGGGTTAGCGGTAACGCGAAGCTCTTGATCGAAGCCCCGGTAAACGGCGGCCGTAACTATAACGGTCCTAAGGTAGCGAAATTCCTTGTCGGGTAAGTTCCGACCTGCACGAATGGCGTAATGATGGCCAGGCTGTCTCCACCCGAGACTCAGTGAAATTGAACTCGCTGTGAAGATGCAGTGTACCCGCGGCAAGACGGAAAGACCCCGTGAACCTTTACTATAGCTTGACACTGAACATTGAGCCTTGATGTGTAGGATAGGTGGGAGGCTTTGAAGTGTGGACGCCAGTCTGCATGGAGCCGGCCTTGAAATACCACCCTTTAATGTTTGATGTTCTAACGTGGACCCGTGATCCGGGTTGCGGACAGTGTCTGGTGGGTAGTTTGACTGGGGCGGTCTCCTCCTAAAGAGTAACGGAGGAGCACGAAGGTTGGCTAATCCTGGTCGGACATCAGGAGGTTAGTGCAATGGCATAAGCCAGCTTGACTGCGAGCGTGACGGCGCGAGCAGGTGCGAAAGCAGGTCATAGTGATCCGGTGGTTCTGAATGGAAGGGCCATCGCTCAACGGATAAAAGGTACTCCGGGGATAACAGGCTGATACCGCCCAAGAGTTCATATCGACGGCGGTGTTTGGCACCTCGATGTCGGCTCATCACATCCTGGGGCTGAAGTAGGTCCCAAGGGTATGGCTGTTCGCCATTTAAAGTGGTACGCGAGCTGGGTTTAGAACGTCGTGAGACAGTTCGGTCCCTATCTGCCGTGGGCGCTGGAGAACTGAGGGGGGCTGCTCCTAGTACGAGAGGACCGGAGTGGACGCATCACTGGTGTTCGGGTTGTCATGCCAATGGCACTGCCCGGTAGCTAAATGCGGAAGAGATAAGTGCTGAAAGCATCTAAGCACGAAACTTGCCCCGAGATGAGTTCTCCCTGACTCCTTGAGAGTCCTGAAGGAACGTTGAAGACGACGACGTTGATAGGCCGGGTGTGTAAGCGCAGCGATGCGTTGAGCTAACCGGTACTAATGAACCGTGAGGCTTAACCTTACAACGCCGAAGCTGTTTTGGCGGATGAGATAAGATTTTCAGCCTGATACAGATTAAATCAGAACGCAGAAGCGGTCTGATAAAACAGAATTTGCCTGGCGGCCGTAGCGCGGTGGTCCCACCTGACCCCATGCCGAACTCAGAAGTGAAACGCCGTAGCGCCGATGGTAGTGTGGGGTCTCCCCATGCGAGAGTAGGGAACTGCCAGGCATCAAATTAAGCAGAAGGCCATCCTGACGGATGGCCTTTTTGCGTTTCTACA
>BNTO01000224.1 GCA_025996655.1 Alphaproteobacteria bacterium | reverse complement strand
TTCTCAAATTGCGCTGACACTAAATCCTTTTTCCATTGTTCTAAATCTGTAATCATATTTGTTTTTCTAAAATCTAAGGAAGCGGCTGTACGCTAAGTCTATCCTGTTTCTTGTCAAAATTATACGTGAACATTACGAACGGTGAGGCCCTACGCGGGGGCCTTGAGATACGAGGCCTCTTTTTATAATGATAGGCCTATTTCAATTGTCCGCAGGCCGCCGAAATGTCTTGGCCTCGGGGCGTTCGGAGGAAGGCTGGAACCCCTAAGTTTTCCAAAACATTTTGAAAAGCCTCAATGCGCTCGAAAGGCGACGTTTCAAAGTGGGCGTCCGGCCAAGGATTCCACGGAATCAAATTGATTTTTGCTGGAATCCCTTGGATGAGGCCCACCAATTCTTTGGCGTGAACCTTGGAATCATTGACATCCTTTAGCATAACATATTCAAAAGTAAGGCGTCGCGCGGTGTTAATCCCCGGATAGTTTCGGCAAACGTCCATAAGCTGCGCCAAAGGATAGTGTTGATTCAAAGGAATAATCCGGCTTCGAATCGCATCATTGGGCGCGTGCAAGGAAACGGCTAGATTCACGCCCAGCTCCTCGCCGCACTTTTTCATGAAAGGCACAACCCCCGCGGTGGATAGCGTAATGCGGCGCTTGGAAAAGGCGAGGCCCGAGGGATCCATGAGAATTTGCAACGCTTTTGAAATGTTGCTATAATTATGAAGGGGCTCCCCCATTCCCATCAGGACGATATTCGTCAGCGTGCGTTTTTGGTGCGCGGAGCCGACGTCTTTCAAAAAATCTCGGGCCAACAAAATCTGGCTGACAATTTCGTGCGCCTCAAGATTGCGCACAAAACCCATCGTCCCTGTGAAACAAAACGCGCAACGCACGCCGCACCCGACTTGGGACGACACGCACAACGTGTTGCGCTCGCGCTCCTCTTCTGGGATCAGCACCATTTCGATGCTGTTGCCGTCCTCAAGCACAAGCCGCCATTTTTCTGTTTTATCTTTTGACACTTCATGCCGCAGCTGGACAGGGCGCTGAAGCAAAAAATTTTCGGCCAAGAAAGCGCGCATATTTTGCGGAAGGTTGCTCATCTCTTCAAAAGATAGGGCCCCCTTTTGGTAGAGCCACTCCCAAATTTGCTGCGCGCGCCAAGACGGGTACCCCTTTTCTGTGAGAACCTGGCTGAGCTCAGGCTTTAAAAAATCAAAAAGGGAGTGCGCCATGAAGGACCAAGGAAAGAGAAAAGACGAACTTTCTATAATTCATCCGACTCGGCGCTACCAAGGGCGGGCAGAGCGTCGTCAAAACTGTCATTATCGAGGATTTCTTGCCCGAGAGATTCAACATCATCGCTAAGGTCGAGATCTTCAACGGCATCAAGGTCATTCCTTTTGATCCCCCCTAGATCCTTTTTTCTTGATTTTTCCGCGTTCTGAATTTCCGCAACGGTTCCGCACTTAGGACATGTTGGCGTTGGGTTTTTCAAATCGTAATAGCGAACAGCGCAGCCATTACACACTCTTTTTTTCCCCCAATTTGGGTTTGTCATGAACGTCTCCTTGCTTTCGTCTTTTTTTAGCCCCTCTGCGAGAGTATCAAAAATGGGGGAAAGGGAGAATCTCTTTTCCGATTCTGGCACGGTGGGTTCATTTTCCTTGGCATGGGCATTTATTTTTTTTTGACAATCTTTATTTGCTTACATCCTGAACCGTTGATGGCATTGTTTCCTATCTTTAGGGTGTAATGCTTGTTCTTTGTTTTAGGGCTGACACCTGAGATCCTCTCTATAACTCTCTTAGAAGCTTTTTTAAATCCTTTAAAAGCATCTTTGGATTGCCGACGTTGAGCCGTCCCTCACACTCTTTTAGAAACAAGTAAAAATGCTCCTT
>BNTO01000223.1 GCA_025996655.1 Alphaproteobacteria bacterium | reverse complement strand
TGTCATACCCAGGAACAAACAGAACGGTCATTAAAAGAAGAGGACGGATTTTCATAAAAAACTCACTAAATTCCAAGACATGCTCTATTATACAACTTGTTTTTTTAGTTTGTCAAGATTCTTAAGCACGTGTTTTTCAAGACCCCTGCCCCAAAACGCAGCCTACGCGCCCCAGCAGGGTTCCCCCTGCTGGCTATCCTATATAATCATCATCGCGCCACCGTCCGGCTTCCAACACCTCTTCGTCTTTGTCGGTAAGAACGCCATAGCCCTCCCTTTTTCCATTCCTAAAGGATCCTACGTATTTGTTGCCGTTTGGCCATGTTTTTGTCCCTATTCCTTCAGGTTTACCTGCTTTAAATTGTCCCTTATAGACGATTCCTTCGGCGGATCTATAAATGCCCTTGCCCTCTCTTAGGTTGTTGACAAAACCTCCGACATAATTCGTTCCATCAGGCCAGGACTCCGCCCCTTTTCCTTCCGCTTTGCCGCCTTTCCACCATCCATTATACATGCCTCCGTCTGGATAGGTTTGTACGCCATAGCCTTCCTTTTGGTTCTGCACCCATTTTCCAATATAGGTCGTTCCGTTAGGCCAGGTCTCTGTTCCATGCCCTTCGCACATGTCTTCTTTCCAGTTTCCAGCATAGACACTTCCGTTGGAGTAGGTCTGTTCGCCCCGCCCTTCTCTTAAATCCTGCACCCAGTCTCCGTTGTACTTCCTTCCATTGGGTTCCGTTTCGGTTCCTTTTCCTTCACGTTTGGCAGCTTTCCACTCTCCGGCATAAACACGACCATTGGCGTAGGTTTTTACGCCCCTTCCTTCCGGGGAGGTCGCCACAAAGTCTCCGACATAGGTAGCACCATCAGCCGATGTCCAACGTCCCTTTCCGTTCAACCCCACTTTCCAAGTTCCCTCGTACGTCTCTCCGTTGGGATAGGTCAGAACGCCATACCCTTCCGCCCTCCCCTTTACAAATTCTCCCTTATACTTCTTCTTCCCTTCAGGCCATATAAGAATCCCCATTCCTTCCATTTTATCCTCCGCCCATTCTCCCTCGTATTTGGCGCCGGTATCCCATACCATGAGTCCCTTTCCCTGTCTTAGACCTCCCTGAAGCGAACCGGTATACAAACCACCATCCATCCTTACGCCAGGATTTTGGGGTTCTTGGGGAGCTTTAGGTTCTTGGAGAGCTTGGGGAGCTTTGGGTTCTTGGAGGACTTTTTGGAGAACACTTTGTAAAGGTGACAATTTTTTCGGGGCAGCTTTTTCTAGAGGATGTATGGGTTCGGCGTCCTGACTCACTTGAACTTTTAATCCATCGTGGCCAACGGGAACAAGTTCCGTAAAACGTCCTTTATCCCAACCCTCCTCACTCTTAAAACCCTTTCTATCCTTTACACTCGCTCCCCCCTCTTCCAACAAAGAAAAAGACGCAAGAAAAGAAAACAAAACTTTTGGACTTAACATAGTAATCTCCTTATAAAACAACAAACAAATCCTTATGTCCCTTTCGATTAATTAAAAACGATATAGAACAAGTCCCTGTGTTAAGATTAAAAATACAGCATTAACATATTTTACGTTTATATTTTATCTCTAAAATATTAAAAATTCGTAAAGAATCGTTTTTTTTATTTCACGAGCTTAAAACTAAAACGTAAATTCACGGGAAAGCCTAGGCAACAGGGACTTTTGATGAAGTTAAGGGGGGGGACCGAGAGAAGAAGATGCGCTTTAAGCTTAAAAATAGGGAACGCTGCCTTCTTTCACTTTTTTCCTATTTATTGGATTTATATAAAAAATTTGGGGCTGACACCTGAGATTCTCAACATAACTCTCTTAGAAGCTTTTTTAAATCCTTTAAAAGCATCTTTGGATTGCCGACGTTGAACCGTCCCTCACACTCTTTTAGAAACAAGTAAAAATGCT
>BNTO01000222.1 GCA_025996655.1 Alphaproteobacteria bacterium | reverse complement strand
AAGGTTACATTCCAATGTCTTCATTATAACATGGGCGCGTTGTTTCAGGGGTAAAAAAGAGATTCCTGGGCCGCGAAAAAGCAAAGTTATCCACCGGGATTCCATTGCTACAAAAGTGCTACATTTTCCCTTCGTAAAGAATAAGTTAGACATCGAACCCCTTGAAAATCAAGGAGTTGAAGTTGAAGAAACGGAATACTTGCTGGTCGTAACACGGCATTTTTGAGGGCAAGGATGATGGGAAGTGCTCGAAAAGGATTGTCCCACTTTATGCATCCCAAGAGGTCGAGACGCAAACCGCGTAAAATGGGCCTTTTACAAAAGTTATCCCTAAACTTTCCCTGCTACAAAAGTGCTACATTTTGCCTTCGTAAAGAATAACTAACCTTCGAACCCCTTGAAAATCAAGGAGTTGAAGTTAAGAGAACGGAATACTTGCGGGCCGCGACACTGCCTTTTTTGGGAAGATTTTATGGGAATTCTAGCGCATAACTTTTTATGGCAGCTCTGAAGGATAAAAAACTGCTACAAAAGTGCTACATTTTCCACTCGTAAAGAATAACTTAACCTTCGAACTCCTTGAAAATCAAGGAATTGAAGTTAAAAGAGCGTAATACTTGCTTGTCGCAACACGGCATTTTTAGGAGAAGGGGGGGGATGGGACGTGCTCGAGAAGGATTGTTCCTAATTTTGCATCCTAAGAGGTCGAGACGCAAACCGCGTAAAATGGGCCTTTTACAAAAGTTATCCCTAAACTTTCCCTGCTACAAAAGTGCTACATTTTGCCTTCGTAAAGAATAAGTTAGGCATCGAACCCCTTGAAAATCAAGGGGTTGAAGTTAAAGCATCGGAATACTTGCCTGTCGCAACACAGCATTTTTGGGGGAAGGGGTGATGGAAATTTTGAGTAGAATTTTCGTAGCGGCTTTGGAGGTGGGCAACTCAAACTTTGGAAGCCCGAAACCTAAATTTAGAAAAAAATGATTTTGGACCCAAGTTTCGATGTTGCCTCTTGGGCGTCCAAGTTTGAGCTCTTTTGCAAACTTTTTTAAGTCCTAAGCATTTAACGTTTATAAAATTATACTAAAATTAAGTATTTATTTTAAAATTCGAGAACGGTCCGACGCAAGGGTTCGAAACTCCCCCAACTCGGTACCCAACTGCTACATAAAAAGTCACAAACTTTGTAGCAAAAAACTGCTACCTTTTTTTGGACCAAGGAAAACCGTCCCTTTTTTTGGACCCGGGGTAGCAGACCACCGTAGCAATTTTTTGCTACTTTTTGAAAAAAATCAAAAATCAGGGTGAGTTTGTGAATGCTTAAGGTGGTAAAAAAACGTCCGACTAGGAGAATCACAAACTCGAAAAACCTTATATTCTGCAGGGTCTAGAGGGTTGTTTTCAAAAGAGGACTTGGGGCATTCGAGGCGTGCTACAAAAATGACTGCTACTTATTGGCGGAGAGAGGGGGATTCGAACCCTCGATATGCTTTAATACATATAACGGTTTTCGAGACCGCCGCCTTCTAACCACTCGGCCATCTCTCCCCTATCTAACAATACAATTTAGACATTTAGTTTTCAATCTATTTTGTAAGTTTTGTCAACGCAATTTAGGAATGTCATGTTTGTGCAATTTAGGAATGTCACCCTTGAGCCTTCCCGATGAGCCCAAAACAGATACGCCTAGCCGGCTGATGGCGGTAGGAATTCCCTTGGTGTTGTGAGCAAGGCCTCAACAACAGCCTTCACCTCTTTCGAATCCGCTTGGTGTGGGCCTTTTCTCTCGCAAACTCTCGTTACGTAGGCTAGGCGTCTAGTCCCAAATTCTTGTTGTATAATTCTTGAGCAAACTCCGTCGACTCTTTCCCCATCTTTTTAGCAACAAATTCTACGGGGGTAAACCCTTTTATCGCCTTCAATCTTTTCCCCAAGTTATAG
>BNTO01000221.1 GCA_025996655.1 Alphaproteobacteria bacterium | reverse complement strand
CTTTGCGCAGGTCAATACTATTTTCTTTTTTGAACGTCTCAGCGATGTGATCCATGATGCGCGAGTCAAAATCTTCCCCGCCCAAAAAGGTGTCGCCGTTTGTTGCCTTCACTTCAAAGACGCCGTCGATAATTTCCAAAACAGAAACGTCAAACGTCCCGCCACCCAAGTCGTACACGACGACCAGCCCGTTTTTTTTCTTATCAAGCCCGTAGGCCAACGCGGCGGCGGTGGGTTCATTTATAATGCGCAGCACGTTGAGGCCGGCAATTTTCCCAGCGTCTTTGGTGGCTTGGCGCTGAGAGTCATTAAAATACGCGGGCACGGTAATAACGGCCTCGGTGACTTCCTCGCCCAAATGCGCCTCGGCTGTTTCCTTCATTTTTTGAAGAATAAACGCACTGATTTGGCTGGGGCTGTAATTCGTTCCGCGCACATTCACCCACGCGTCACCCTCGGCGTTGGCGCAAATTTTGTAGGGAACAAGGCCGATATCCTTTTGCGTCATAGGGTCGTCAAAGCGGCGGCCAATAAGCCTTTTAATGGCGAACAGCGTCCCTTCCGGGTTGGTGACGGCCTGCCTTTTTGCGGGGTTGCCAACGATGCGCTCTCCCGAAGACAGGAACCCCACTACGGACGGCGTTGTCCTCATACCTTCGGAATTTTCAATGACGCGGGGATTCGAACCTTCCATAACCGATAGGCAGGAGTTGGTCGTCCCTAAGTCAATTCCAATAACCTTTGTCATTTTTTCTCCTTTTTTCTTTGTGGCTGAATTAGCAGCCAAACCTCTTGTCTGCTAACAGTATGACATGGAGAAAAATAAAAAATCAAGAAAAAGAAAAGCCCATCTTCGAGAGGGTGCGCAAGGGAAGGGGGGGGGGAGGGGCGAGGCGCGTGCTAGGTTCAGGGACTTTGGGCCTTTGGGAGCGGCTACGGGGGCAAATGAAAAAATAAAGGCGCTTGCTTTTTAGAAATTTTTTGAATATCATAAAATATATTTTGGATTATGGAGGGGAAAGAATAGGTAAATTTTATGAGAAGTAAATTTAAAAATCTTGTGTTCTTTGTTGTGGGAAGTCTTTGCGCAGATAGTTCTTTTCCTGCTCATAAAAAAATCTCGGCCTTATCGTCTTCTTCTTCCACTTCTTCGAATTTTCTCTCCTCTTCAGGAATTTTAAAGGTACAGCTTCCACCCGATAAAAATGGGAGCGAATGGGCCTATGCGCGTGTCCCTAAATTAGGACGTCCTGTTGATCTCTCGAAACCCCAAGAGGTAGCACGAGCCATTCTCTCAAGTGTAGATCATGCGAAGGAAAGCGCCATTGATCATATGTTTACCCACAGTGGCCGGAACCGCAGGCATTTTGAGTTTGTGAATGGGCAGCAGCCGAGTTTTAGATTCTTTCATGACGGAAAAACCGTTGCTTTTACCATAGACTGCTCTAAAGCGAAAACTCCTTCCGAGAGTTTTCGCCTTCTTGTCCAACAACTTTTTCGTTTGTTTCGGTTTTGTGTCTTGCCTTACAAACAAACGGGTTTTGACACCCTTTTTGAATTGCCGACAACTTCAAACAATTTCGTTTTGCTTCTTCTCGGGTTCAACTTCGATCCTCAAAGTGGAGATTCTTTCCGTACAGCGTTTCCTAAGCGACCTAACCTTAGGCTGTTGGATCGTCAGACATTTTTGTTAGATGAACTGATAGCGGAGACTTTCCGGACACCGGGAACGCTCGGAGAGGGAAGTTGCCGTTTGGGACCTGAACTTTCTAAACAGCGTGGGGGAGAAGAGGAAGACGAAAAAGAGGGAGCTTCCGCAGGATCTGCCGACATCTCAAAACCTCAACAGCCCTATAAGGCACGAAAGAACAAAGAGAGACTTGAAAGGAAGCGGGAACAAAAAAAAGAAGAAAAAGACCAATTTGCAAAACTAGACGCGGCCA
>BNTO01000220.1 GCA_025996655.1 Alphaproteobacteria bacterium | reverse complement strand
TTCCTCGAACAAACCCCTTTTTTACGACGAAATCACTTCTGCATTTCTTGCAACACATCTCTTGTACCCTTTCCAATGTTCCTCGGGCACATTATAAAGCATCTATCTTTTAATTAAAACTCTCAAAGATGGGGCGTAGAGAGAACTTTTGGTTGGTTCAACGGATTGAGGCGCTTGGCGAAAGATTTCGAAATAGCCGTTAAATCAGCGGAAAATATAGTGATGATTGCTCATTCCATGGTTCTTCTAAAAAGACTTGATTGTTTGTGAAGACAGGCTCTTAGATAAGAAGCACAAGGCCCAAGGGTCTGTTAATTCTCTAAAACCTTTTTGTTCGCTTGCCTCTAAGGTACCAAGAAACAGTAAATTTGTAGTAAAATAGAGAAGAGGTTCGGAAATTCGAAAAACAGTGTGGATTTTCCGTTATTCAGAATATTCGCGCTCTTTCCTTTCGTGGCGTTCCTGTGCTTCAATGCTTAGCGTTGCAATGGGTCGCGCTTCTAAGCGCTTTAACGAAATGGGCTCTCCCGTCTCCTCGCAATAGCCATAAGAGCCATCTTCAATACGCTGTAGGGCTTCGTCAATTTTATAGATAAGCTTTCTTTCGCGATCGCGCGCGCGTAATTCAAGAGATTGGCTCATGACGCCACAGGCAACATCAATGGCATCCGCAGCAGCCAGAGTTCCAGGCATTTGTTCGAGAGTTTCTTGCGTTTCCAAGATAATTTGTTTCTTCCATTCAAGAAGTTTTTTTCGAAAATAGGCCAACTGAAGAGGATTCATAAAAGCCTCTTCCTCCGAAGGACGATAATCTTCAGGAATAACAATTTTCTCAAGATGAAGAGGCTCTCTTGAAAGAGTTTTTACGGGCATAGGTTCTTTGCCCTTCCTTTGATTGGAACTCATAAGGGGCTCCTTTTAGAGGTCGTGGAGGAAAATTTTTTCAAAACTTTTAAACATTTCAACACCATCTCTAGCAATTAGAAACAATATAAAAGTAAAAAACAAGGGGGAGATTTCGTTAAAACGATGCCGTGTTGCCACGAAAATAGGGAGCCGCTCCGTATTGTCTCCCCTGCGTCATGCCCCAAGGCCCTTGTTTTTTAACGAAGTAGGGATATGCGCAAGTATACAAAAAGTTCTATAAATTGTTTTTTCTTTATTTAACGTTTTTTTAATTTTTTATTTCTATTCTTTTACTAGGTGTTTAGAAAAAATGGTAAAATTATGAAGAAGTTTTTACGTGCGAGTTTGCTTTCAGCAGCCTTGTCTTTAACCCCGATCGGAGAAAATGAAGTTTATGCGGACTTCTCTTTGGGAAATATAGGCAATATTGTGAGTGGGCTAGCGGGCGCGCTCGGAGGGTACGGCGGTGGAATGGGCGGCTATGGCATGGGCATGCCGGGAATGGGCATGGGAATGCCTGGGTTGGGCATGGGAATGCCTGGTATAGGTATGGGAATGCCTGGCATGGGTATGGGCATGACTGGGATGGGTATGGGCATGCCAAGCATGGGCATGGGTATGCCAAACGTGGGCATGGACTTATCGGCGACTTTGAAAGACGTGCAAAATAAAATCAATAAGATAAAAAGCAATGACGTATATAATGCAGCAGACGCGTTATTAAAATTCTTAACAGACCAGTATAACCAAAAAATGATTCAACAAATCCAGTTAATGCAATATTTGCAACTGATTCCGATGAACTCAATGCAGTTACAACAATTACAACAGTTAGTACAACAGCTGCTACAGAAGCCACAAGAAAAGGAGCACCGAGGCTATGCCCATCATCCTGGACAATTTATGCCTTACGCTCAACAGCCAGGACAGCCCGTACAGTATGTGCCGCAGCCTGTACAATATGCACCACAGCCGGCACAATATGCTCAGCCTGTTCCGATGCAGTACTATGCGCCGACGGCTTATTCTACCACTCCGGCGCCGATTACAGCAA
>BNTO01000219.1 GCA_025996655.1 Alphaproteobacteria bacterium | reverse complement strand
TCTCACGGAAGCCACGCGCATTGCCTTCCCACCCGTTTGGTGCACGGCCGGAACCGAATATGCTTTTGTTTTGCTCACGGACGATGCCGAACACGCGGTAGCTGTTGCGGAACTTGGAAAATACGACGCGTTGCATGGAACTTGGGTCACGGCTCAGCCGTACCAAATTGGTGTGCTGCTCTCTTCGAGCAACGCCAGCACGTGGACGGCGCACCAGGACAAAGATTTGGCGTTTCGTTTGCTTGCCGCAAAATTTACAGAAAATTCGTCCACAGTCGTTTTAGAATCGGCTCTTAGCGCCTCCGATGTCACGGATATTTTGATTTTAGGAAATGTGGAACGGCCGACATCACAAACAGATGTGGATTTTTCTTTAACGGAAGCCAACGGAACCACGCATCACGTTTCGGAAGACTGGCCTTTGGCTTTACGCGAAAAAATTTCAGGGAACTTGGTTTTAAAGGCGCATGTGAAGGGGACAGCTTATGCTACACCCCTTTTGTACCCTGGGCTGCAAGCTGTTTTAGGGACGATGTCGGAAACCGCGGATTACATCACGCGCTTCCTTTCTGTGACAGACGCCACGAAAATCACCGTGACGTATGAAGCGATGACGCCTGGCACGTCCTTTCTCAACGTTTACGTTCAAGAAGGGGAAAATTGGACGCTGGTTCCGCTCACAAAGGGGACACAGGTCGATAGCAATTGGGTTGAACGCACGCATGTTTTACAAGATTTTTCGGGCAACGCGACGCGGATCAAAATCGTTTTGAACGGTTCGGTGGTGTACCGACCGAAAGTCCGCAGCCTTAGAATGATCGCGACGTAGGAGGTGCCAACCCATGGACGAAACCGAAAGAGGCTTTAAACTGCCGCATAAAGACAACATCGCCAGTGATGACGTCATGAGAATTCGAGAAACGATAGAAAAAATTGATAACGATCTTTCTCAGCAAGAACAAGGCCAGGCCGACCTGAAAGGGCATTTTGATAGACACGCTTTCGAACAATTTTTAAACCTGTGGAGCACCCCGTATGACAATCCTTTCTAAAGAAACGCTCGACGCGATTCAGATTCGCCTCCAAGAGCTTGCCGAAACCGCCGAGCCTGAGCAGCTGGCGTATTTAGCGAAGGCGCTGGAGGCTGTTGCCAGTAAGACCACAGCGTTCGATATTGCGCAGTTGACGGATGAAAAACTCCAGGAATTGGTAGCCTTAACAGAGGAGTCTCTCCAAAAGTTACAAGAGGCCAAAGAAGCTGCCGAAGCCGCTTTAGAAGCGCAAAAAGAGGAAGCCGAAACGGTGTTAAGTTCTGAAAAAGAAACGATTTTATCCGAAAGGAAAGCTGATATTTTGCAGCATTTATCTTTACTCGATACGCGAAAAAACGAGCATTTAGCGGCGATTTCGATAGCTAAAGACGATTTGTTGGAAACGCTTGAAACGGAAATGGAACGATTCGACGCCATCAATGACCTTCCGGAAGGTTCCACGCTCATGACGGAAATCAACAAACGCTCTCTCATCGAAGAGGGCGCATTGCCTTTTGTTTTTGGGATCATGAGTCGAGGCCAAGATTATTATGGCCTTGGCGGGTTTACGACCCAACTGGGTCTGTGGACAGCCGCTGAAAACGCCAATACGGCAATGGGTTTACTGACAGGCTGTCACAGCACTAGCACCACCAACACCGCCTTTTTTAGGCCGCCTCAACTTGGCTTTTTTCAAGGCTCCAACGGCGTTTTCATGCACAAACATTTGAATACCGTCTACGCCTATTCCACCAGCCAATATTATTACCCGCACGCTTGTCTTGGCGTTGTTTTCGTGAAAAACACGACGGATGCGCCTATCACAAAAACGCTGTCGTTTGGAGGATCGTGCTCCGCAAGTTCGTCTTACGGAGGGTTGGCGCTTTTTATGGGAGCTCCGAGGGAGGATTTTTCGGCTTTGGCTTGGACAAAATTGTATT
>BNTO01000218.1 GCA_025996655.1 Alphaproteobacteria bacterium | reverse complement strand
GTCTTTGAAACGTTACAGGTTTTTTCATGATTTTGTCGTATTTAAGCATCTCCAACTTCCTCTTGGCAGAGAACCTAAGCCCTTTTATCAAATCTTTGCCCTTTTTGCACCTTTTACAGGAGGTCTAATAGCTGGAAGCATTGTATAATTTATTTTAAAGTTTACCAATTAATCAGATAACTGTCTCAAAAAGACTATGTCTTTGCCTTGAAATAATTTATTTTTTCAAGTTTTATCAAACAAAGGCTAAGTAAGATTGATATCATAATCGCATCAAAAAGAAGTGTCCCTGTCACTTTTAGAAAATGAAATTTGCAAAGCAAAGCAAGAAAAACAGTTAAAGCTAAAGTAAAAACATTCCCTTTTTGAGATAGAGTATTATTTTTTAAGATCCCAACCATGATAATAGTTACAACAGAGGCTAAAATGATATTCAAAAAAGTTATAATTTCATACGTATTTGGTAATTGTGGGATAAAGGAACAAACGAAAACACTCAATAAAACTAAAACAGTTTTATTTCTTGTATCGAACACATCACTAACGAATCTAAAAATAAAGAACAGATTTAACATGTTAATTAAGGATCCGCTTAAAAACACATACAGTGCAGTAATAAAAGATAACAATCCACCTTTTTTGGAATAAAAAACGAGAATATCATTTTGGTTCGGCAATATAAAACACAAGACTATTCCCATAAACACAAAAAAAGGTAAAGAAACAAAGTACACTGTTCTTAAACTAATAGTAACATCTTGATATATAATAAAAGCTCTATAAAAAAATGGTAATGCTAAAATAGCAATAAATGAATTGTTAAAAAGTCGAATTATTATAGAAAAATCAATAAGATTCTCAAAATCAATAAGCTCTTTGGTTTCTAAAGTCTCTAAAAATATTGGAAAAAGATAACTCAAGAGAATAATAATAATTAAAAATACTCCACAAGACAGGAAAATTAGAGCTCTTCTCCTATAAATTACTAGTATAGAGAAAAATAAAAACAAGAAGGCCGTTTGGAAAGAACTACTCAAACTTTCTTTAGTCGGGAAATAAATTGTATAAAGGAACTTTTCTAAATATTTAGACTGTTCAATAAACCAAAGAGCTTATTGATTTTGAGAATCTTATTGATTTTTCTATAATAATTCGACTTTTTAACAATTCATTTATTGCTATTTTAGCATTACCATTTTTTTATAGAGCTTTTATTATATATCAAGATGTTACTATTAGTTTAAGAACAGTGTACTTTGTTTCTTTACCTTTTTTTGTGTTTATGGGAATAGTCTTGTGTTTTATATTGCCGAACCAAAATGATATTCTCGTTTTTTATTCCAAAAAAGGTGGATTGTTATCTTTTATTACTGCACTGTATGTGTTTTTAAGCGGATCCTTAATTAACATGTTAAATCTGTTCTTTATTTTTAGATTCGTTAGTGATGTGTTCGATACAAGAAATAAAACTGTTTTAGTTTTATTGAGTGTTTTCGTTTGTTCCTTTATCCCACAATTACCAAATACGTATGAAATTATAACTTTTTTGAATATCATTTTAGCCTCTGTTGTAACTATTATCATGGTTGGGATCTTAAAAAATAATACTCTATCTCAAAAAGGGAATGTTTTTACTTTAGCTTTAACTGTTTTTCTTGCTTTGCTTTGCAAATTTCATTTTCTAAAAGTGACAGGGACACTTCTTTTTGATGCGATTATGATATCAATCTTACTTAGCCTTTGTTTGATAAAACTTGAAAAAATAAATTATTTCAAGGCAAAGACATAGTCTTTTTGAGACAGTTATCTGATTAATTGGTAAACTTTAAAATAAATTATACAATGCTTCCAGCTATTAGACCTCCTGTAAAAGGTGCAAAAAGGGCAAAGATTTGATAAAAGGGCTTAGGTTCTCTGCCAAGAGGAAGTTGGAGATGCTTAAATACGACAAAATCATGAAAAAACCTGTAACGTTTCAAAGAC
>BNTO01000217.1 GCA_025996655.1 Alphaproteobacteria bacterium | reverse complement strand
TTTGGGCTCATTTGAAGAGAAGAATAAGAGGAATATCAGCAGATTTTAAAACATTGGAGGAAACAGTGGAAGGGTGCTTCAAAAACCCAAATATTCAGTGAAGCGATTTTTAATTATCTTTACTATATCTCCCCATAACCTTCTTTTTTGCCATTCACCCAGTCCCCTGCATAGATGTCTCCAGTTTCCGTTATTTGGTCGCCCCTCCCGTGGGGTTTGCCGTCAGCGTCCGTTGTCCCTGCGTAACCTATGTTGTTTGTCCACATCCCTTCAAAAATTACTTTCCCTTCCCCATCTGTTACAATCCCCTTTCCTTGCATTTTACCGGATGACCAGTCTCCTAAATATTTGTATCCGTTATAATATGTTTTGCTGCCTTGCCCTTCTTGTACGTTGTTAGCTCAATCTCCTTCGTACGCCTCCCCATAAAGCGTTTTCGAAATTCCCTTTCCTTCCTTCTTTCCGTTCACCCAATCTCCCTCGTACTTGGTGCCGTATTTATTCACACCGACACCTTTGCCATGAGGAAACCCCTGAGAATTAACCTCCCCTTCATAACCTATACCGTTGACCCATCTGCCTGTAAAAACTATGTTTCCTTTCTCATCGGTCAGAACGCCGTCCCCGTCTGGCTCATCGTCAGCCCACTCTCCAATGTAACCCCATCCATTAGAAAACTTCCCTGTACCTTTCCCTTTTCTCTGGTCAGATAGCCAATCGCCGTCGTACGTATCTCCATAAGGCGTTGTTGAAATTCCCTTTCCTTCTTTTTTATGATCCACCCATTCCCCCACATACCTTTCTCCGTTAACATCGTTCGAAGAGCCTTTACCATGTCTTCTACCGGATACCCAGCCTCCCTCGTACATAGTACCGTACACATCAAAACCAATGCCCCTGCCTTCAGGTTGTCCCTGAGTATTAATCTCGCCTTCATAACCTATACCGTTGATCCATATCCCATTAAAAAGTAATATTCCTTCTGGGTCATATATTTTACCCGCTCCGTTCATTTCTCCTTCCACCCAGGTTCCCACACATGTAATCCCGTTCTTATGTTTCAAGATGCCCTGTCCTTCTTCTCTATCGTTAACCCAATCTCCTTCGTACGTCTCCCCATAAGGCGATGTCGAAATTCCCGTTCCTTCCTTCTTTCCGTTCACCCAATCTCCCTCGTACTTGGTGCCGTATTTATTCACACCAACACCTTTGCCATGAGGAAACCCCTGAGAATTAACCTCCCCTTCATAACCTATACCGTTGACCCATCTACCTTTAAAAACTACGGTTCCTTTCTTGTCCGTCAGATCGCCGTCGCCGTGCGGTTTGTCGCTAGCCCACTCTCCGTTGTAAGTCCATCCATCAGAAAACTTCCCTATACCTTTCCCTTCTCTCCGGTTAGATAGACAGTCACCTTCGTACGTCTCTCCGCTACGTTCGGTCAGTCGCCCCTTCCCTTCCTTCTGCCCGGCTATCCAGTCTCCCTCGTACTTCGTGCCCTTCTCGTCTATACCAACGCCCTTGCCATGGGGTAGGCCCTCTTCATTAACGTCTCCGGCGTAGCCCGAACCGTTCAACCATATTCCTTTTAAAATCACAATCCCTTCTTTATTTGTTAGAATTCCCTCTCCGTTCCAAAGGCTATCTCTCCACTCGCCTTCGTACTTTTCCCCATTAGAGTTTATTAAAATTCCTCCTCCTTCTTGTTTGTCATTTACCAAGTCTCCTTCATACTTGCAACCATAAAGAGATGTTAAAGTTCCCTTTCCTTCTCTTTTACCGTCCACCCAATCTCCCTCGTACCGGACGCCTTCTTCGTCTACGCCGACGCCTTTGCCGTGTGGCAGACCGGCCTCATTAACCGCCCCTTCGTAGCCTATGTCCTTTATCCATGTCCCCTTAAAAATTATGCCTCCTACCCTATTTGTTAGTACACCCTCGCCGTTCCTTTCATTGTCTTTCCACTCTCCTACATATTTGATTCC
>BNTO01000216.1 GCA_025996655.1 Alphaproteobacteria bacterium | reverse complement strand
GGTTATACAAGGAACTTTAGGGCTCCAAAAAACATGACCCCTTCACCAACACGTCAGTTTTTTCAGCGCAAAATTTGTGATTCCGCCTAAAGGCGAAGGTTTATACCCGGCCTAATGGAAATAAATTTTATTGAAAAAATATTAACAATAGGTTAGTATAATATTATAACTTCATTGATATCTTTTTTATGATTTTAAACACTCTTTCAAAAAAGCAAATTTTGGCACTGCCTCCTTTAACGCGAGAGGCAGAAAAAGAAGCTATTCGCCTTTGGCAAGAAGAGGGGGCTTTAAGCGCGCGGGATCTCATTATCTTGAGTTATTTTAAATGGATTCACAAAATAGCTTTTTATCAAAGTCGGCGTTACCGAACCGACGTGGAGCCTCTTATCTCCGATGGCGTTATGGGGCTTTTTCGAGCATTACAATCTTTTAAGCCCGAGCATGGCGTACGATTTTCAACGTATGCCTTTTTTTGGGCTCGATCCTATATGATAGAAACGCTGTCTTCTTTGGGGTTTGTTGTAAAAAATCCGCGCGTGTCACGCGAAATAAAAGAAGAAGCGACGAGAGGGAAGAAAAACTTTACTATACCCCAAAGGGATCTTTCTCTGGATGCGGCTTTTTCTTCGGAAGATGACTCTCGTCGTATTATTGAAACGTTGGCCGATGAAAGGGAAACACCCGAAGAATATGTTTTGCGCCGGGATGATGAAGTAAAAAAGAGAGCTTTTTTCAAAAAAGCTCTAAAAACCCTTTCGCCTAGAGAGCAGTGTGTTTTACAAATACGCTATGGGGGCGAAAGTGTTCCGTCACTTGATGTTACGGGGAAATTTTTAAATCTTTCGAATGAGGGCGTTCGACAAATTGAAAAAAGAGCTCTGAAAAAATTGCGACACCCAAAACGTTTTTTAAAATTCTGATGGCTTTACTGTTTCGCCGAAGAAAAAGACTCCCTAATGAAAACGCCCCAGGAAAGCCAGGGGCGCCGAAAGTGGAGAGTCGGCAAGAAGAGTTGGGTCTCGGCAATCCATCCTTAACGCGCGTGCTCTAACCACTTTACTTTCAGATCTCGCATTTTGTCAGCATTTTTGGTAAAAGATTCGGCGATGAGCGTAGTATAAGGCGACCCTTTGCTTGTGACGACACCAATGTCCAAAGTGGTAAAATTCAGAGGAACAACTTTGAAGCCGTCATTCTTCTTAGAAAGATAACTTCCTTCGTCCGCATCCAAAATAAAGGCGGCCACTTCGCCCGAACGCAACTTGTTCGAAATATCTTCGGACGTAAGATTATCAAAACTATTGACAAAAATGTTTGGAATGTTGACCCATTGTAACTTCGCGGTTCCTTCCTGGTAGGTGCCTTTGCGCACTCCAATCTTACGATTACTTTGATTCAAGTCCTCCACTTTCTCCGGTGTTCCGTTTAACATAAGAAGAACGAAACCATTGCTATGATAAGGAGGCGAAAAATCAACAAGATTCTTTCTCTCATCGGTAATAGAAATGGCCGCAATAGCAATATCTCCTTGTTTCGACTGGATTTTTTTCAACATATCGTCAAAAGGGACACAACGAATTTCGATATCCCTATCGATTTCCTTAGCGATAAGGTGGGCTAAATCAATATCAAAACCGCACGGGTTACTTTTTTCATCACGGAAAGAAAAAGGCGCGGTCTCGCCTGTTGTATAAACAATCAAGGGCTTTTTTTTCTCGGAACAAGATGTCAATAAAAGAACAAAAGAGCAGCCAATAGCTGCGAACAACGAACTCCAACATATTTTACGCATAAGGGGGTACTCAAAAAAACAAATCCAGCTCATAATAAATTTTAGGAAAATTTTGGATAACTTGTCAAGTCTTTCTGTCAGCGCAATTTAGGAATGTCATGTTTCAGGTCCCAAAAAGGATCCTATAACTTTGGTCAAATTACGGATTTGTTGAGGCAGGAACAATGTCATGGGTGTTTCGTGAAAGGGACATGGAGAGACTCTATGTG
>BNTO01000215.1 GCA_025996655.1 Alphaproteobacteria bacterium | reverse complement strand
GGCCTTCCAAGGAAGCTGTATGCTCCGCTAAAGTGCCTGTATGAGCCTGCAATGTTTCTGCCTGGCCTTCCAAGGAAGCTGTATGCTCCGCTAAAGTGCCTGTATGAGCCTGCAATGTTTCTGCCTGACCTTCTAAGGTATCTATGTGTTCCCCTAAACTAGCCGCGTGTTCTCCCAAGGTAGCTGTATGTTCTCCAAGCGTTCCTGCGTGTCCCGCTAAAGAGGCAGTGTGCGCGGCTAAAGTGTCCGTATAACCCTGCAACGTTTCTGCCTGGCCTGCCAAGGAAGCTGTATACTCCGCCAAAGTAGCGGTGTGTTCCGTTAAAGCAGCCGTATGCTCCTCAAGCGTTCCTGCGTGTCCCGCTAAAGAGGCAGTGTGTCCCCCTAAAGTGGCAGTGTGCGCAGCTAAAGTGCTTGTATGCCCCTGCAATGTCCCCGCCTGGCCTTCCAAGGAAGTTGTATGCTCCGCTAAAGTAGCTGTGTGTTCTCCTAAGGAAGCCGTATGTTCTCCAAGCGTTCCTGCGTGTTCCGCTAAAGAAGTGGTATGCTCGCCTAAGGTCCCCGTATGAGCCTGCAACTTTCCTTTGTACCCTTCCAAGGAAGCGCCATGCTCCGTCAAAGTGGCTGTGTGATTTTCAAACGTCGTCGCATAGGAATCGGTAAGCGCTTTAAGGGCATCAATCTTACCTCCAAGCGATTTTTCCGAAAAAGGTTTCTCTCCTCCCTCTGCCTCGGCACCGTCCTCTGCGTCCCTTTCCTCTGCTGAAGAGGTCCCCACAGCTTTTTGCAGCACAATAAGAGAAGAATTCAAAAGGGCAATTTTTTGATAGAGGGGTTCATCTTCGGGCGTATGTTCCCCTATGGTCTTCCTCAAAGATACTAAGAGTCCAAGGATGGTTTGATCCCCATTTTCATTCTGGCCAAGAGATACTTTAAGTTCTTGAACGGCGGCTTCCGTGTCGGCAACGCGTTTTTGCAAAGGCTCTTGCCCCTCTTGACCCGTCCCATCTTGCCCCATAACCGATTCTTGTAAATTCTGAACTTTCGTTTGTAAAGTTGAGAGATTACTTTGTAAAGAATCTTTTTCCTCTTTTGTAGCGGCGCTTTCCCGTAAAGTTTCCAAACTCGTTGTTAATGTTGATACTTTCTCCTTTAAAGCTGTTTGTTGTGCGGAAGATTCCTCTGCTGAAGTCGTAACAAGACTTTTGAATTCCTTCACCTCGGTTTTTAAGGCGGCCAAGCCTTCGTTTAGGGAGGACTGTCCTTCTTGAAAAGCTTGGATTTTTCCTTCAGCCGAGCTCATAGAATTCTGGAGATTCTGAAGATTCCCTGTATGCGCGCTCACAGAACTCTCCAACCTCTGGATATTTTCTTCAGCAATTCCCAGTGAGTCTTGAAGAAGCGAAACCGTTTCCCCGCCCCTCTGAATTTCTGTTTGAAGTTGTGCAAAACTACTTTCATCGTTGCCTTGTCCTGCTTTAAGGCTTCCAATTTCTTCTTTGATGTTGCTGACGTTGACCTTTAATATAGTAATTTCTCCATTGGAAACTTCCTGTCCCTTTTTTAGCGAAGCAATTTTGTTTTCAAAGTTATTGTCCCCCTTTTGTATCGTAGCTATTTTTCCCTCAACACGCCCCTGAGCGTCTTGAAGCGTTGTCATCTTTTCGTTAGCGTTGCCTAACTCGCTTTGTAAGGTAGCTACATTTTTTTCGGTACGACTTTGCCCTGTTTGAAGTGTAGTGATATCTTCCCTTGCGCTCCTCAGTCCCGTTTGTAACCCGGTAATATTACTTTCTGCCCCACTCAATCCTCTCTGTAATGCCGCAACATTTTTTTCGGCTTTTTCAACATCCTCTTGTGTTTGGCGCAAATCTGCTGCAAGCGCCTTACCCTGGATTTTTTCTTCTAATTGCTCTTTTGCTTCGTCCCAACCTTCCCTATCAAATTTTGTTTCTATTTTCTCTTCAAGCTCTTGTTTTAAAGCCTTGATTTTTTCTTTTGTTGCGAA
>BNTO01000214.1 GCA_025996655.1 Alphaproteobacteria bacterium | reverse complement strand
TATAACTTGGGGAAAAGATTGAAGGCGATAAAAGGGTTTACCCCCGTAGAATTTGTTGCTAAAAAGAGGGGGATAGAGTCGACGGAGTTTGCTCAAGAATTATACAACAAGAATTTGGGACTAGACAACTATGGATGGGACCGTGTATAAAAATGGAATCTGGTTAGATGATGAATATGTGCCACTGGAAGACAAGGAAAACACGACTTCCGACGTCGATGGACCAGCCACACCACGTTCTTTGAGTCCTTCGGGACCGAACAGCCTTACTGATAACTCTTTGCTGGAAACGGATACTTCCTCAAAAGGAAGCTATACAGACAGCGACCACGTTCTGTATCAAGGTAAAGCCGTGGGGGACGGCGAATGGCAAAGTGATTGGAGTGATTGTCTGGATTAATTAAAACGAAAATCCTTTCTATCCCCAAGCCTTGGCTTAAACATTTCGGTTGTGGATAAGTCGGGAATAAGTACGGAAGAACCGTGTTGAAAGATTGTTGAAAAAAGGAGCCTGGGGATAAAGCCGGACTTCCCCCCCGCCCCAAAAAATTTATCCTTCGTTTTATCCCTAATTTTTAACGCTTTCTTAACCTTCTGTGCAAAACTTCCCAAACCCTTGAAAATCCGCCAAAAAACGTTGGAATAACTCCGGGAAAAACACAGGAAAAACGACTAATCCACACAATTCACAAGACACAACAACAACAACAACATATTATTAAATATATTCTTTTATTAGGCGTCGCCTTGGAAACATGCGTAGGAAGTCGCTTTCGGAAGTCACAATAGCGATTGTTGGCGCTACAGGAAATGTGGGCCTAGCGTTTCTCAAAATTTTAGAAGAGCGCTGCGTTCCCTTTGAAAACATTACGGCCTTGGCATCCGCCCAATCCGCAGGGAAAATATTGGCGTACCAAGGAAAAAGTTTGCCCGTCCACAATCTTGAAACGTTTGACTTTTCGCATACGGATATTGGCCTTTTTTCGCCCGGTGCCGCCGTTTCGGCGGTGTACGCGCCCAAGGCGGCCGCGCAGGGCTGTCTTGTGATGGATAATACGTCTTATTTTCGGATGGACCCCGCGATTCCTTTGATTGTTCCTGAAATTAATGCTGCCGCGCTTTTGCGCGACACGGAGCCCCGCAGGAGGCGCGACGCTGGGCGCTCTTGGGGGGGCATTATTGCCAACCCAAACTGCTCCACCATCCAAATGGTCATGGCCCTCCACCCTATCGACCTTATTTCGCCTCTCCAGCGCGTTTCTGTGGCGACCTACCAATCCGTCTCAGGCGGAGGTAAAGGGGCTGTGGACGAGCTTTATGCGCAAACGGCGGGGGATCCTACGGTGGCGCATTTACCAAAAACCATGGCCTACAATGTGATCCCGCAGATTGACGTTTTTTTGGAGGATGGACAGACAAAAGAAGAATGGAAAATGGTTGCCGAAACGCAAAAGATTTTGGGCAAACCCCTGAAGATTTCCGCGACGTGCGTGCGTGTTCCGGTGGTGTGCGGGCACAGCGAGGCGATTCATTTTGAATTGGCGGATGATGTCCCTCTCGAAACGCTTCGCCAGGCGTTACGCGCCTTCCCCGGCGTGCGCGTGGCGGATTCTTTTGCCACCTATGATACGCCTTTAGACATCGCGGGTTCAGACGATGTTTTTGTGAGTCGCCTTCGCAAAGACGCGGCGATCGAAAACGGGTACCAAATGTGGGTAGTCGCCGACAATGTCCGCAAAGGCGCGGCTTTGAACGCGGTACAAATCGCCGAGACGTTTTTGGCGTTGGGGTTGAAAAAATAATTCTCGTTTTTTTATTACGGAGATGAACAACTCCAAAAAGCTATTAAAGACGCACTAGATTTTAAGAAAGGCCTGGACGTTGCAGAAACCCTAAATATCTAGTCCCAAATTCTTGTTGTATAATTCTTGAGCAAACTCCGTCGACTCTTTCCCCCTCTTTTTAGCAACAAATTCTACGGGGGTAAACCCTTTTATCGCCTTCAATCTTTTCCCCAAGTTATAGG
>BNTO01000213.1 GCA_025996655.1 Alphaproteobacteria bacterium | reverse complement strand
TTCGCGTAATGTTCCAATACCCTCTTTCTAAAATCTGTACTGTAAGCCAAATTAAAACCGTTAACAAAAATCACTAATAGGGTTTACATTTTTTTTGCAAATTTTTCAAGCCGCTTAGCTATATGTCTTGATGTTTCGGCTCTGACAGACGATTTGGGGCTGGTGATAGCTAAGGAAAAAATCGAACTTCTGTTCAAAAGGCAGAACGAACTGCAAGATCAAGTTTTAGGTACTCCTCCACAGGAGAAGGCCTGCAAAGCCAGCTTTATAACAAAGAAGCAGGTAACGTATTATGATTTGTACCTAAATTCTATTACGCCCAAGACCGCCGTAGAAGAAAACCCAACCGTGCCTGTGACAACCGAAACAGGATATATTTTTCAAGGAAGAAAGGCCGCAACGAAATTAGGAGAAACTCTGCCCTCTGACATTTTGGCTTGGCTTGCAGCAAGAGATTCTCTTTTTCAAAAGTTTCACATTCCCGCTGCATTTGAGGCTTTTATTCCGCAACAGGGAGACCTAGTGGGGGAAATTACAAAAAGGAGTTGAGAAGATGGGATTATGGGCGAACGGGCGCGTCTCAGATTATTGCAGATGGCTAGCTGGTAAAATTAGAAGGTTTATAGGAACGGTCTCAAAAGGGAGAGATCAAGCTAGGAGCTCTATTACCCTTTGCGGCATGGCTGGCCTCAGGTGGTATTAGAGCTCGTCGCTCTTAGTTTTCGATATCTTTTAAAGTTTGGCTGTATTCTGTTTTGACTGAAAAAGCTATCTGTTTTTTGCCTGGCTGGCCTTTCGTGATCGTTGGATCGTTGAAGATGTGTTTTTCATATTTGACCCGTCCTCTGCAACTGTCTTTAAAAGTCAGGTCTTCAAAAGCCATGCGTTCAAGAGTTGCCAAGAGAGTCTCGTCGCCGAGATCTTTGTTGTCTACGATAAAGGTTCGGCAGGCAGGGCTGGTCCGGATTACAGAATATAATCTGTTTATTGATATCGTGCTTTCATACCGGTTTTTCAAAGCCTCGTACGTTGCATCCCACTTCAAATCTTCTTCGTGCTGCTCTTCTATGCGCCGCTGAAGTTCATTTCTAATACGGCGTTTTCCTTCTTTCGATTTCGCTCGTTCTTCTTTTCTGCACCATAAGGTTTCATCGTAATCACTCAAAGTTGGCGAGTTTGCCTCGTCAGACGAGTCGTCGCCTAACATTTTTCCGTTGCTATCTATTGTCTTAGTGTGTTCAATTGTTCGGTATATGCCAATGTGTTTCGACCCGTCCGCCAGTTTCCGTTCGGTTATGAAATCGTTTTTAGCCTGCGTTTGGCTCGACGATATTCCTGGTGTAGCACTAATACTGCTGCCGTTGAAAGCGCTAAATTATATAAAATTTTAGACATTAATGTTATCTCTTAAAAAAAACCAACTCTCAAACGTATTATAGCCGAGAGTATCAGAAAAAAGCAAGCCCTTTTTTTAGCGTGATTTTTCGTGACAACTGTCAAGAAAACGCTGCGTTTTCCCGCAAAGAAGAACTTAGGCCTAAACCCCTTGAAAATCAAGGAGTTGAAGTTAAAGAGCGGAATATTTTCATGCCGCGACGTAGCATTTTTTTGTGAGGATTGTCAAAAAGCTAAGACTTTCGTAACGTTGAGAGCTCGGCTTCAGATAAGCCCGTGCACGTCGCTATCATGTCTAGGGGTAAATTTTTTGAAAGCATAGATAGTGCTACGCTTTTAATTCCTTTTTCAATCCCTTTTTCAATCCCTTTTTCAATCCCTTTTTCAATCCCTTTTTCAATCCCTTCTTTAAGCCCTTCTTTAAGCCCTTCTTTAAGCCCTTCCTCTTTACCTTTTACAACCCCTTTCTCCATCCCTTCTTTAAGCCCCTCTTCTTTACCTTTCTTCATGCCCTCTTCTCGTCCAGCCTCAATGCGATCGACGATTTCGCTCGCCTTCATTTCGTATCCATCATACTCCAGCAACTCATCTGCCGAGAACGCGCAGCCCGCCAAAGCATTGTAAGCCCGCCCTATCA